>CAMCFL010000333.1 GCA_945873715.1 Akkermansia muciniphila | reverse complement strand
TCATCGCCGCCTGAGGACAGGCGGCCTACAGCAACAACCAACTCAAGATGCACCCTGGTGCTCCTGGGACCGGGGTTGGCATCCACAACGCCACGACCCGTTGATCCCGCGTGGATTCGTGGATTCGTGGATGCCCATTCCGGGACGGGCGTAATCCCCGTTTAAAACCCGTCGCGCCCGCGGCACCTGCGGCCCTATCCTTGGCGCATTCATGAAAGGGTTCACCGCCGCCATTGCCGTCGGGCTTGCCACGCAACTGTCCGGGCTGTCCGCCGCCCCGGTTCCGCTGTTCGACGGAACGTCGTTCTCCGGTTGGGAAGGCGACACGAACTCCACCTGGCGGATCCGCGACGGCGTGATCGTCGGGGGTTCCCTCGCGGGCAACCCGCGCAATGAGTTCCTCGCCACCACCCGGGCGTACACGAACTTCCATCTCCAACTCGACTATCGCCTTGTGGGCACGGAGGGATTCGTCAATGGCGGCGTCCAGTTCCACAGCCGTCGGATCGCCCAACCGCCCAACGAGATGTCCGGGTTCCAGGCCGACATTGGCGCGGGTTTCTCCGGTTGCCTCTACGACGAGTCGCGACGGAATCGGATGCTGGCGATGGCAGACACCAACCTCCTTGCACGCGTCGAGAAGCCGGGCGACTGGAACCACTACGAGATCACCGCCGTCGGGCATCAGGTCACCCTGACCCTCAACGGGCAGCGCACGGCCCTCTGGCTGGAGACCGATCCCGCCATCGAATGGGCCGGGTTCATCGCCCTCCAGATCCATGGGAACTGCAAGGCCGAGATCGCCTTCAGGAACCTCCAGATCGAAGAACTCCCCCACCCAGCCATCCCGCCTCAGGCGGAGATCCTGAGTCGATTCGGCGAGGGCCAACCCCGCGTCGCCGCTGCTCCCTTCGCCAACGCCCGGTTCGAGGCTGCCGACCATGAGACGATCGTGTTCGTCGGTCAGGAGAACTTCGTGCGCGACCAGAAGGCCGGCCACCTCGAGTCGTACCTGGCCGCGGGGCATGCGGCCCGACGGATGCGCTTCCGTTCCATGGCCTGGGAAGCGGACACCGTGTATGAACAATGGCGTGATCTGAACTTCGGTGCCTGGACCCCTCAACTCGAGCGTGCCGGAGCCACCGCGGTGATGGCTCAGTTCGGGCAGGTCGAAGCCCTCGACGGTGCGGCGCGCATCCCGGAGTTCATTGCCGCCTACCATCGACTGCTCGACCAGTTTGCCCTGCGCACCCGACGGATCGTCCTGGTATCGCCGATGCCGTTCGAGAAGCCCCTTGCTGCGAACGCGCCGGATCTCCGTCTGCGCAATGCCGACGTCGCCGCGTATACTCAGGCCCTCCGCGAACTGGCCCGCCAGCGCGGAGCGGTCTTCGTCGATTTGTTCACGCCGCTCTCCGCCCGGCCTGCGGGGGTTGCCCGACTGACCGACGACGGCCTCCACCTCAACGACGTGGGCCTACCCGAGGTCGCCCGGCTGATTGCCGACCAACTCGGCACTCCGGCGAGCACCCCGGCCGTGCGCGCCGCGCTCCGGGAAGCCATCATCGAAAAGAGCCGCCTCTGGTACGATTGCTGGCGTCCGGCGAACTGGTCGTTTGTTTATGGCGATCGCGTTTCCCAGACCTTCGCGAAAGGCGCGGGAGGCGAACCCTCGCTCAAGGAAGCCTTCGAACAGTATCGACCGCTGGTCGCCGCGGCTGAGGCGCGCATCCACGGTCTCGCCCTCGGCAAACCCGTTGTTGGCGTCGTGCCGGTACCATCGGCGACAGCGACGGCCGTCGATGCCGCGGCCCTGTCGCCGGAGGAACAGTTCGCCACCTTCACCGCGGCCGAAGGTTACGAGGTCAACCTGTTCGCCTCCGAACGCGAGGGCGTGGTGAAGCCCACCCAGATCTCCTTGGACGAACGCGGCCGGCTCTACATTGCCTGTTCCCCGACCTATCCGCAGTCGCGCGCCAGCGCCAAACCGTCGGACTACATCCTCGTCCTCCACGACACCAACGGCGACGGCCGAGCCGACACCGCCACGCGTTTCGCCGAAGGGCTGACCATGGTCCAGGGGGTCGAACCCTACGCCGGCGGGGTATTGGTCTGTGACTTCGACCAGATCCTGCACCTCAAGGACACCGACGGGGATGGCCGTGCGGATGTCCGCACCGTGCTCTTCAGCGGGTTCGGAATCGGGGACACCCATCAACTGGTGAACTCCATTGCCCACGGACCCGACGGCAGCCTGTGGTTCACCCAGGGGCTTCACGCCATGTCCCGGGTCGAGACCCCGTGGGGCGTTGCCCGACTGGATCGATCTGCGGTGTGGCGACTCCGGCCGCGCTCGCTTCGGCTCGACGGATTCTTCGGTGGCGGCATGGCCGGGGCCAATTGCTGGGGGGTCGCCTTCGATGATTACGGGCAGGTCTTCCACAAGTCGGGCGATCGTCCGCACGGCTACTGGACCGTTCCCGGAATGGTCCGCGGAGCCAGCCCGATTGGCGGTGGATCGGCCACGTCGGCCGACGCCTCCTACGCCAACACGCCGGAGCAGTATCATCCCATCGGAGCCCTGTTCGAAACCTCGCCCAAGACCACCTCACTCGACGTCATCGGTACCCGCGCCCTGCCCGACGAACTCCAGGGCTGTGCCTTGATCGGGGGCTACTTCGGAGCCGTGATCGAGGTCCACCGCTTTGCCGATGCCGGCGCGGGTTTCAAGACCACCCAGTTGCCGCAGTTGCTGAAGTCGTCCAATGCCGCCTTCCGTCCCGTCGATGTCAGCGTCGGACCCGATGGCGCCATCTACATCGCCGACTGGTTCAACCCGCTGATCGGCCACTACCAGACCAGCTATGTGGATCCGAAGCGGGACAAGACCCGCGGACGGATCTGGCGGTTGACGGCCAAGGGTCGTCCGCCGGTGCGGCAGCCCGACCTGGCGTCGATGAAGCCGGCGGCGCTGCTGGATCAACTCAAGTCTCCGGAACGCTGGACCCGCTACCAGGCCAAGCGCCTGCTGTTCGACGCCCCTTCCGTGGAGGTCCTCGCGGCCGCCGACCGTTGGGTTGCCGACCTTCCCAGCAACACGCCCGACCACGAACGCCTGCTGCTGGAGGTGACCGGCGTCTACGAGGCGCACGAGACCCCGCGACTCGCCCTCCTCCAGCGTCTGCTGGCCGCCCAGGACCCACGGGTGCGGGCTTACGGCACACGCGTCGCCGGCGCGTGGGCGGACCGACTTCCCGAGGCGCTTTCCCTCCTTCAGGCACGGGCGCGGGATGAACACCCCCGGGTGCGACTCGAGGCCGCCGTCGCCGCCACCTACGCGCCCGGCGTGGAAGCGGTGCGGGTGGTGACCCAGGTGCTGGAATCGCCCTGGGATCCGTTCCTCGATTACGCGATCCGCCTGGCGGCCCGCGCGCTCCAACCGCGCTGGGCTCCGACGCTCGCCGCCAACCCGCTCCATCTCGGCGAAGCCCAACTCCAGTACCTCCGCGCCTTGGCCGGCCCCCCGGCCAAACCCCCGCATCCCGGGCAGGAGACCTACGAGATGGCCTGCCTCCCCTGTCATCAGCCGGAGGGCAAGGGCCTGCCCGGCGTGTACCCGCCGCTCGCCGGAAGTGAATGGGTCCAGGGGAAATCCGACGCCCTGATCCGCATCGTGATCCACGGGTTGACCGGCCCGATCGAGGTCGCCGGGCAACGGTATGGCGGCCCCGACTCCGTTCCGATGCCCGGCATGGCTGGGCTCACGGACCAACAGATCGCCGAGGTGCTCAGTTACATCCGCAAGGACTTCGGTGCCGGTGCCTCCCCGGTGCCGGCAGGTGAGGTGAAGCGGATCCGGGAATCCACGGCGACCCGAACCGAGCCGTGGTCCGTCGCCGAGTTGCCGAGGTGATCCCTCTGCTTTTCGATTGCCGCGGGCGATCGCCCGCCCACCCTTGCGGCTCATGCTCAGTCCGATCCGCAGCGTTCATTTCGTCGGCATTGGTGGCACCGCGATGGCGAGTGCCGCCGCGGCCATGCACGAACGGGGTTTCCTCGTCACCGGCTCCGACCTGAACGTGTACCCGCCGATGTCGGACTTCCTGGCGGCGCGGAAGATTCCGGTGATGCAGGGGTATGCCGAGGCGAACCTGTCCCACAAACCCGACCTGGTGGTGATCGGCAACGCCATCTCCCGGGGCAACCCCGAGGCGGAGACCGTCCTGGATCGCAAGCTGCGGTACTGTTCCCTCCCGGAATTGCTCAAGGAATACTTCATCCGCGGCAAAAGATCGCTGGTGGTCACCGGAACCCACGGCAAGACCACCACCACCTCGCTGCTCGCCTGGGTCTTCGAACACAACGGTCTCAACCCGTCGTTCCTGATCGGCGGCATCCCCCGCAACCTCGGCCAGGGCGCGCGCTTCACCGACTCCGACTGGTTCATCATCGAGGGCGACGAGTACGACACCGCCTTCTTCGACAAGCGCTCCAAGTTCGTCCATTACCTCCCTGAGGTCGCGATCATCAACAACCTCGAGTTCGATCACGCCGACATCTTCCCGGCGTTGGCGGACATCCAACTGGCCTTCAAACGCTTCATCAACCTCATCCCACGGGGCGG
>CAMCFL010000332.1 GCA_945873715.1 Akkermansia muciniphila | reverse complement strand
CGGGATGCGAAGAATTTCCGACTGGTCACGGCACCGGTGTCGGAACCGACTCGTTGGACGGAGATCATCCCGCATCGTCCGGAGGTGTTGCTGGAGGCGATCGAGTTGTTTGCCGGGCATTTGGTGGTGCAGGAGCAGCGCGAGGCGCTGACCCGCATGCGCATCCAGGATTCCGCTTCCGGGCAATGGCGGGAGGTCAACTTTCCCGAGTCAGCCTACTGGGCCGCAGCCAACGGCACGCCCGAGTTTGGCGCGGCGGCCTTCCGGCTCAGCTACCAATCCATGGTCACGCCACAGAGCGTGTACGACTGCGATCTGGCGACCGGCAAGCTCACGCTGCTCAAGCGGACGGCAGTGCTGGGCGGGTACAATCCGGAGGGTTATGTCACCGAGCGCCGCTGGGCCACGGCCCGCGACGGAATCCGCATCCCGCTCTCGGTGATGTACCGCAAGGGCACCCTGCTGGACGGTTCGGCACCCTGTCATCTCTACGGATACGGCTCCTACGGGCTGGGGATGGAAGCCTCGTTCTCGGTGGCGCGCCTGTCGCTGGTGGACCGTGGAATGGTGTCGGTCATCGCCCACATCCGCGGGGGGAACGAGATGGGCGAGTCCTGGCATGACCAAGGGATGCTGATGAAGAAGAAGAACACCTTCCATGACTTCATCGACTGCGCCGAGTGGTTGATCCGCCAGCGTCTGGTGGCGCGCGACCAGATCCTGATCGAGGGCGGGAGCGCTGGCGGCCTGCTCATGGGAGCGGTGGTCAACCTGCGGCCGGATCTGTTCCGGGCGGTTCATTCCGCGGTTCCGTTCGTGGACGTGATGAACACCATGATGGACGCAAGCCTCCCGTTGACGGTAGGCGAGTATCTGGAATGGGGAGATCCGAACCAGAAGGCGGCCTTCGACTACATGCGGTCGTACAGTCCGTACGACAATCTGCGCCCGGCCAGTTACCCGGCGATGCTGGTGACCACCAGCCTGAATGACAGCCAGGTGATGTACTGGGAACCGGCCAAGTACGTGGCCAAGCTGCGCACGTTGAAGACCGACCGGAATCCCCTGTTGCTCAAGTGCAACATGGGAGCGGGTCATGGCGGCGCGAGCGGTCGCTACGATCGTCTCAAGGAAGTCTCCTTCGAGTACGCCTGGCTGATGAGCCAGGTCGGCATCACGAAGTGATCCTCTTCCCCGATCCGCCTCCCCGCCGAGCATCCCGGCTTACCTCTTCTGCATGGGGTGCATCTTGAGTTTGAGATGGATGCAGGCCGCCTGCCCTCAGGCGGCGGTGAGGGGAACGCCCGCTGAGGGCAGCGGGCCTACAACCGTGACGACAAGCTCAAGAAGCACCTCTTCTGCAGGGATTCGGCTCAGGCGGGGCTTCGGACCGCAAACTCCCTCAGCCCGGCGAGGACGTCCCGGAAGTCCTGGGGAAGGGGGGCGTCGAATTCACAGAAGCGCCCGTCGCGCGGATGTCGGAAGGTCAACTTCCTGGCGTGAAGCATCTGGCGTCCGGCGACCACACCGGTGACTTCCGTCAGCTTCCGGCTGGCGACCTTGCCGTAGGCGTCGTCGCCGAAGACGGGAAAGCCGATGTGCTTGAAGTGAACCCGGATCTGGTGGGTTCGGCCGGTATGCAACTTGGCCTCGACGAACGCGGAGCCGGGGAGACGTTCGAGTCGCTGGTAGGTGGTTCGGGCGAACCGGCCGGCAGCAATGACCGCCATGCGCTGACGTTGGGTGGGGTGGCGGTCGAGGTGGGCGCGGATGTCGCCGGTGGCCGGCTCCAGTTCACCGCAGACGATGGCCTGGTAGATCTTTTCGACCTGCCGGAGCTGGAACTTCTCGGTGAGGGAAATGTGGGTGCGATCATTCTTGGCCACCACCAGGCACCCGGAGGTGCCGAGGTCGAGACGATGGACAATTCCCGGTCGTTCCACCCCTCCGACGCCGCTGAGTTCGCCACGGCAATGATGGAGCAGGGCGTTGACGATCGTGCCGTCATCGTGGCCGGCGGAGGGATGGACGACCAGGTCTGCCGGCTTGTTGAGGACGATCAGGTCCTGGTCCTCGAACAGCACCTCCAAGGGAATGTCCTGGGCCTGGGCGTTGGCCACCTTGGGAGACGGCCAATGGATGCTCACGACATCGCCGGTATGGGGCGGGTGCGTGGGCTTGACCAGGCTCCCGTTGATCTTGATCCGGCCGTCGATGATCAGGCGTTGGATCGTGGCGCGGGACACCCCCGGGAGCAGGCCGGTAAGGTGACGGTCGAGACGCTCCCGGGGGAGGGATTGCTGGAGGACGAGTGTATCAGGCTGGGACATGGTGGCGGATCACCGGGTAACGAACGGTAGAAGCCGACCGGACGATGGCACATCCGGGCGGACAGGGCGATTCTCTAAACAAGTCGGCTCACCGAGCACCGGCGGAATCCGGATCGGGCTTCACTCCGCCCTTGCGGAGGGTGAACCACAGGGCGATGCCGGTGATCAGGATCAGCGCGCTGGTGGTCTGGCCCGGCGTGAATCGGCCAGCCGCCGGATCCGAAATGAAGGCGTAGTCGCCACGGAACCACTCCGTCACGGTTCGAACCACGGCGTAGGCCATCAGGTAAGCGGCGAACACGGCACCGTCGAAACGACGGCGGGCGTGGAAGGCGACCAGCGCTGCGCACAATGCCAGGTTGAGGGCGGCCTCGTACAACTGGGCGGGGTGCACCCCCTCGTTGAAGGGGATCACATCCTTGGGAAAACGCACCGCCCAGGGGACGGTCGAGGGACGTCCGTAACAGCAGCCGTTGAGGAAGCAGCCCAGGCGTCCGAAGACGTGCCCGAGCGCGATCCCGGGGGCGAGGCAATCCGCCACGCGCCAGAGCGGGAGTCGCTTGTGCCGGATGTAGACGATGGCGGTGAGCGCCGCGCCGGCGAGCCCACCGTAGAAGACGAGTCCGCCCTTCCACACCTGGAACACCTCGGCGAAGGGATGCCCGGCGAACTGTTCGTCCCAGTAGGAAACGACATAGACGATCCGCGCCCCGATCATCCCGCCGAACAGGATCCAGGGGACCACCAGATCGCTGATGGCACCCTCGGGGATGCCGACGCGCCGTCCGCAACGGTTGGCAATCCACAGGCCCGCGAGGAAACCCAGTCCCACCAGCAGTCCAAAGGTGTGGAGGCTGAACCCGCCGATTTCAAAGAGGACGCGATGCACGGCGTGGGAGGTTCAGGGACGGCTGGCGAGGGGCCATGCCGTGAGGGATTGGGGATCGCGCACGAAGAGGGTTCCGTCCGACCAGGCCGGGTGCGTGTAGGTCTTGCCGCAGGCCTGGAACCGTCCGCTTTCGTGATACGCGTCGGTCTTTGCTTCGATCAGCCGGACTTCCCCCGTGTCCGTCTGCACGAGGAGTCGCTTTCCGTCCGTGATGACGCTGGCCACCTCGCCGAAACCGCCTTCGGACCAGCGCGTGGTGCCGGAGTCGAGGTCGATGCAGACAAAGTCGCGGCTGGCCCCGACCCCGAAGAGGTGAATGCCCGCGACCACCGGGGTGGGTAGGTTGATGCGGAGTTGCCGGTTGAACCAGCGCTCGGTGGATTTCAGGACGGCTCCCTCGGCGGCGATCCGCTGGCAGCGAAGGCCGGTCGTGTAGCTGGCGAAGATCACGTCGTCCCCCACCGCGACCGGCGTGAGCACATTGCGGTTGGCACCGGTCTGGAAGGGCGTCCGCCACAAAACTTCGCCGGTGGCCACGTCCAGTCCCACCAGGCCGTTGACGGTCGCGGTGACGAACTGGCGGCGTCCCGCCAGGGTGGCCACGATCGGGGACGAGTACGAGGTGTGATCGTCGAGGGCCTGCCAGAGCGGTTTTCCGGTCTCCTTTTCGAGGGCGACGATGGACTTGCCCCCGGTGCCGCTGGTCTGCAGGAAGATCCGCTTTCCGTCGATCACCGGGGATCCGGTGTGACCGCGGCGGACGGAGGCTCCGATGTTCGAACCCCGTTCGGTGATCCAGCGCATCCCCAGGTCCTTGAAGTCCAATCCCCACAGACGCCGCCCGTCGGCCAGTGCCAGACAGGCGAAGGCCCCTTGGGCGGACTGGACGTAAACGCGGTCTCCGTTGATCAGCGGAGTGCAGCGCGGCCCGGGCTCGAACTCGTCGGACCACGTCTTGGCGAAGGCGGTCTTCCAGCGTTCGGCCCCGGTCTTTGGATCGACGGCATGGGCCGTTTCGGAGCCCTCCTGCTCGTCGAGGTACACGAGGGTGTCGCCTGAAACGACCGGCGCGGAATAGCCGTGGCCGATGGAAAGCTTCCAGGAGGCACGGACGTTGGAAGGCAGGCTGGCGGGAAGGGATTCGCAGGTGTGCCCGTCACGTTCGGCGCCGCGCCACCCGGGCCAATCTGCCCGGACAGAGGCGGCAATGAAGAGCTGGGAGAGCAGGGCTCCGAGGAGAAGGAGGTTACCAGGAGCCATCGACGAGAAGGGAAGTGATGTTGCGGGCGAGTTGCTCCGCGACCAACGGGGCAGCCTGTCGTTCAGCCGACCCCAGGTCGGGCGCGGATCGGACCGGGATCCGACCGCTGACTTCGCGATCGAGCAGGGTCTTGCCGGTCGAGCGGT
>CAMCFL010000331.1 GCA_945873715.1 Akkermansia muciniphila | reverse complement strand
GGCGACCAATACGATCGTGGTGTTCACGGCCGACAACGGGTGTTCTCCGGCGGCGAACCTCGAGGAATTGCGCCGGGTGAACCATGATCCCAGTGCCGGCTTGAGGGGTCACAAGGCGGATCTTTTCGAGGGGGGGCATCGGGTGCCGTTCATCGTGCGCTGGCCGGGACAGGCACCTGCGGGCACCCGTTGTTCGCAGTCCATCGGGCAATTGGATCTGTTGGCCACCTGCGCCGAGATCCTGGGTGAGACGCTCCCCGACTCCGCAGGCGAGGACAGCGTCAGTTTCCTCGGCTTGCTCCGCGGCGGGGAGACGCCCTCGTCCCGACGCGAGATCCTGGTGCATCATTCCAACAACGGATCCTTCGCGGTCCGGCAGGGGCGTTGGAAGCTGTTGTTGGTTCCGGGCTCGGGCGGTTGGAGTGCGCCCAAGCCCGGGTCGTCCGAAGCGGTCGGGTTACCGCCATTCCAGCTCTATGACATGGTCGCGGATCGCTCCGAGACGAAGAACCTGGCGGGCGAGAATCCGGAGATCGTGCAACGTCTGGGACGGGCGTTGCTGGAATCGATCGGGCGCGGGCGGAGCACTCCGGGAGCGCCCCAGCCCTCTGATGCGACGACCCCCTGGCCGCAGTTGGACTGGCGGAAGGAGTTCGGGGGATAGGCGTCGTTTCTTGGGGGCATTCAAAGGCTGACATGACGCAGAACCGGGTCATTCCACTTTGTCAGAGCGAGTTCCTGGAAGACCTCTCCATCGAATTCGGGCGTCGATTCGTGCCCCGGCATCCTTGGTACGGGTTTGAAGCGGAGGTGGACCAATGCGAGTACGAGGGGGTGCCCCTGGAGAAGCTGACTTTGCGGGCCAGCACCTTCCATGACACCCAAGTGATCCTTGAGCTCTGGGAAGATCGGTCGCTCCGGATCGGCGTCATCCTGCAGGCCACGCCGAACAACGGGGAGTTTCGGCTGTGGTTCTGCCGGGAGTGCGCAGAGTTTTCTTCAGATCGCATTGCCGAGGCCTTTCGAGACTCGGTCGCAGTCTCAACTCGACTGTGTTACTCGGAGTCGCCCCTTCCGATCCTGCGTCGACTCTGGGGGTATGACGGCGAGGTGCAGACCACGGGTTCGCTCGGCCCACGCCCGATGCCTCTGCCGGATACACCGCCGGGATCGCACGGGCCAGTTCCGGAGGGATGAGCTCCGCGAGTCCGAAACTCCCCGGGTCGGTCATGGCAGACTCGCAGCGCCCGTCCAAGCAACCGAAGAAGTTTAACCGCGGATGACGCGGATGAACGCGGATGAGGCGGGACTCCGTCACGGGATCAGGCCGGGGGATGAATTCCATTGCACCTCTACAAAAGGGGGACGGGTTCACCGCCGAGAACGCAGGGACCGCAGAGCTCCGCAGAGTTCCGCAGAGAGGGGTTGGTCCGCCTTGCCATGACTCTGCGTTCTCCGCGTCTCTGCGGTGAACCTGCTCTGCCCCTTGGGGCGTTTGGGAGGGGTGAGACCCGGACTGGTATCCACGATCAGCGTGGCCCCGGACCTGCAAGGAGGCCCAGAAGGAGCGCAGTCGCATTTACGCCAGTTCGAACGCAGTGCTGAGGGGTGCGGTGATCGGAATTCAGCCGTCTCCCGCAGCGACGAACCGAGCGCCATAGGCTGCAGGCTCGGACCGCTTCGGGGCTTGTCCCGCGTTCGGGTAGGGGTAGACTCAGAACATGATTCTCGAAACCGTTCCCGACGTCAGCCGGATGACGCCGGCCGAGAAGCTTCTGCTCGTCAGCGAGCTTTGGGACGATTTGGCATCACACCCCACCGAAGTTCCGGTATCCCGCGAGCAGATTGCCGAGCTCGATCGTCGCATGGAGGCGTACCGCCGCGATCCCAGCCAAGTGACTTCATGGGAGGCCATCCAGCGACGCATCCTCGGCAGAACCCTCGACTGTGAGTGAGCTCGTTTTCCTCTTCTCGGCCGATGCGGACATTCAGACCGCGTTTGAATTCTACGAAGCGTTTCAGCCAGGGCGGGGAGAGATATTCATGCGCCACCTTGACGTGGCTTTCGGGCGGATCCGCACCTTCCCGGAGCTTGCGCCTCTTTTCATCAAGTCCTATCGGCGACTGCTCATCCACGGATTTCCATTCGGCATCTTCTACTCGATCGAGGGACGCCGCATCATCATCTCTGGAGTCATGGACCTTCGCCAGAACCCCGAGGTGATACGTCGACGGCTTGGTGGGCGAAGCGGTTGACCCCACCGTGATGCTGTCGGGCGAAAGGAGGCGCGATTCAAGGCAGGGTGACGGCTCTGAATTGCATCCCCGGTCGGATTGACGGGGCCGTTCGTCGCCAGGAAGGCACAAGAGCGGAGCCTCACCTCACTCCCCCCGACGATGGGCGGGGCAGCCTGGGGGTGGTTGGGGGATTTCGAGGCGGGCCCAGCCGGCGTGGCCGAGTTGGGTCAGGGTCTCGAGGTTGGCCTCATAGATCCGTTCCGGTTCCGGAAACCCTTCGACGGCCCGGGTGACGCTCGACTCCCGCAGCAGATGCAACGTCGGGTAAGGGGAGCGATTGGTGAAGTTGGTGATGTCGTCGGGTTCGGTCCCGGCGAACTGGTAGGCCGGGTGAAAGCTCGCCAACTGGATGACGCCATCGAGATCCAGGTCGGTGAGGGTGGTCTCGGCCGGTTCCAGGAACTGGTTGTAGGCGGTGAAATCGTCGAGGACGAACGGGTGGATCAGGAGGGTGGTCTCGACCTGCTCGGGATCGGCCGCGGCGATGAAGCGCAGTTCTCCGGCCAGATCCAGCAGCAGTTCCTCCTCGCTGGTGGCATTGCTGACCACCCATCGGATGCGTCCGCCGCCGTGCACCGCGTGGGCGAACGGGCAGAGGTTGAGTCCGATCACGGCCTTCTCCAGCCACACCCGGGTGTCGGCCAGGAAGGGCTCGGCGGCGGCGGCATCGAGAAGGGACATGGCTCAGAACACCGGATCGACCTGGACTCCCTGCTTGCGCAGCCACTTCACGGCGTCGTCCACCACCTTGCTTTCCCCGGTCAGTTCGAGCGCGACCAGACCAAGCTCGGGCCCGACACTGGCGCTGCGGATGTCATAGATGACTTCGTGCTTGTGGCTCATCTCCCAGAGCAGGGGGCGCTGGATGTCCTTCGAGAGAAAGGTCAGCCAGTAGCGGACGGATTTCTTGGCCATGAGGGGAAACCCTATCAGGGGCGCGGAGCGAAGGCGATGCCGGGAAATGGGGCGTCCGCAGGACAAAGGGGATGGCATCCACGAATCCACTTTCCGGATCCGTTGAGTCCACGTGGATCCGTGGATTCTTGGATGCCCCTTCCGGACTTCATGCGCCGCACTCGTCCATCTATTCCGAGGTCGGTCCCCACAGTCGCCGGGGCGACACTTCGATCGAGCGGCTGCCGTCGCCCACCCAGATCGAGCCGTCCTGGACCGTCACCTGCAATTGCATCGCCCGCTGCGCCATCGTGGCGAGGGCCGTGCTCTGGTCCGACGGAATCTGCCACACGGTCAGGTTGCGCATGCGGGTGATCCGGGTTTCGAGGCCTTTCCACCAGATCAAGGTGCTGGTGCCGAAGCTGTACACCGTGAGCCGGTCCACGCGCGCCGAGGTGCGGAGCAACCGCTTTTCGTCCGGTTGCCCAACCTCGATCCAGTGCTCGACCCGTCCGGTGGCGTCCTTCTGCCAGAGACTGGGTTCGTCGGGTTCCCACATGTCCTTGGCGAACTCCAGCGGGGGCGCGTCCGGCTCGGACGGCGCGTTGAGGGCGAAGGCCAGGAGGCGGATGAGCAGGCGTTCGTCCGTCTCCGAGGGGTGACGGGCGATGGTCAGTGAATGATCGCAATAGACGTTGCGATCGATGTCCGAGAGCTGGACCTGGGCTTTGTAGATGGTCGCTTTGAGGGCCATGAAGATGATTCCGGTTCCGAACCTACCCTGGGACCACCGCGGAGGGACAGGCCATTACCGGAGGGACGCGCTTTACCGGCGAATTTTGACAGTGCCCCCGAGCCTGAAGAGGAGGTTCCCGCGCTCGGAGCCGCGGAGCGGCGTGGGAATGTAGCCCACAGCGGCAGCTGTGGATCACCCGGCGCTGCGGCACCAGAGCCCGGAGGGGCGAAGGAGACACGCATCCCTCGCCCTTCGGAGGGTGTCCCTCCGGGCGTCGTCGTGGGGAAGGCGGGAAAACGGGGTTGCGTTGGAAGGATGGGTCAGCCTTTGATACGCGTACGTATGAACGACCCCGGCCGTGCGCCGTCCGCTGTTCCCAGGATGAGTCTGACCACCTGGCTCGTCTGCGCCATCGCCGCCATCGGCTTTGCCTTCGACATCTATGAGCTGCTGATGCTTCCCCTCATCATCAAGCCCGCCATCGCCGCCCTCAGCGTGCCCATGGTCGATGCGCTGGTGCAGGGTGGGATGCCCAGGCCCGACGCCATGGCCAGCTATGCTCCTGGCGGAAAGAACTATGTCGCCTGGGCGCGTCTGCTTTTCTTCGTTCCCGCCCTCGCCGGTGGCGTCTTCGGATTGCTCGGGGGCTATCTGACCGATCGTCTCGGACGACGCCGGGTGTTGACCTTCAGCATCCTGCTC
>CAMCFL010000330.1 GCA_945873715.1 Akkermansia muciniphila | reverse complement strand
GTCTCCTACCCGCGGACGCTGGCCCAAAAAACCTCCTAGCACGATTCCCCGGGCTGCGGTCTGCTTCCCCATCATCCCATGCCGTCCCGCATCCTCGCCACCTGCCTCAGCCTCGCCGCCTTCGCGCTGACCACCTGCGCCCAACCGCTTCCGGGCACCCGACCTCTCGTTCCGCCCGCCGATCCGGCCGCGGCGATGGTGGCCGGCCTCGACCGCTACCTCGATCGCCACCGGGCCTCGCTCGAAGCCGTCCGCGCCACCGCCTGGTCCAACCCCACGAACCGGACCGCTCATCGAGCCCGACTGCGCGAACTCCACGGGGTGGTCGATCCCAGGACTTCCTCCGCCCTGCGTTTCCTGTCGAACCCGCTCACCAACACCACCGGCGTCCCCTCGCTGGCCGTGGCTCGCGGCACCGGCTTCCAGGTGTACGCCGTTGCCTGGGATGTGTTCCGGGGCGTTCACGGCGAGGGCCTGCTGCTGGTGCCGGACGGTCCCATCACCGCGGACGTCATCGCCGTGCCGGACTGCGATGTGACGCCGGAACAATGGGTGGGATTGGCACCCGGGGTGAACGACGCCAACCCCCTTCCCCGAAGTCTCGTCGCGCAGGGATGCCGGGTGTTGATCCCCGCCCTGATCGACCGCGGGAACCGGTTCTCGGGAAACCCCGGCGTCCGCTCGGTCAAACACAGCCAGCGCGAAACCCTCTGGCGCGCTTCCTATGAACTGGGCCGGCATCCGCTCGGCTACGAGATCCAGCGGGTACTGGCCGCCGCCGATGCCCTGGGAACTCCCGCAGCCACTCCCCTGATCCTCGCCGGTCATGGAGAAGGAGGCGTGGTGGCGCTGGTGGCGGGAGCCCTGGACGAACGGTTCCGGAGCGTGGCCGTCTCCGGGGCCTTCGGTCTCACCGCACGCCAACCGGAACTGCCGGTCTATCGGAACGTCTGGTCGATCCTCCACACCTTCACCGACGCCGAGATCGCCGCCTTGATCACGCCGCGCACGATCGTTCTGGAGCATGGGCGTTATCCGGAGGTGACCCACACCGACGCCGGCGGAGCCGCACCCGGCAGACTCTGGCGTCCGACCGACGCCGAATTCGATTCGGGGATCCGGCGATGGGAAGCCCTGACGGGGAAGGCATCCGTCGTCTCCCGGCCGGGAGTGGACGCGATCTTCAGCGAGGGAACCGTTCGCTCCCTGCTCTCCGCAGGCGCACCCCTGAAACCCGCCGCGGCCGTCCCGGTCCGCTCGGAGGGTTGCGCGGCACCCGATGCGGACGCGCGGACGCTCCGTCTTTACCGGGAGGTCCTCGACGACACCCAATGGCTTCTGCGCGAGGCGCAGTACACCCGGGCGGATTTCTGGAAGGGCGCGAACTTCAAGTCGCCCGCTGAATTCACCCGGTCGGTCGTCCCGTTCCGCGATCGGTTCCGCCAGGAGGTCACCGGCGAGATTCCCAAGCCCAGCCTGCCGCCCGATCCGCGTAGCCGCCTGCTTTTCGAGACCAACGGCATCCGCGGTTACGAGGTGCAGTTCGACGTTCATCCCGACGTTTTCGCCTGGGGAACCCTCATCCTGCCTGCCGGGATGAAGCCGGGGGAACGCCGGGCGGTCGTGGTCTGTCAGCATGGTTTGGAGGGACGTCCCCGGGATGCAGCCGATCCCTGGACCGATCACGGGGCCTATCACCGGTACGCCTACCGACTGGCCGAGCAGGGCTACATCACCTTCTCACCGCAGAACCCGTACATCGGCGAGACGAAGTTCCGACAGGTGTTGCGCAAGGCGCAGCCGGCAGGGCTTACCCTGTGGTCGTTCATCGTCCGCCAGCACGAGGTGATCACCGACTGGCTCGCGGCGCGCGGGGATGTGGATCCGGCGCGGATCGCCTTTTATGGGCTCAGCTACGGAGGCAAGACCGCGATGCGGGTACCGGTGTTGGTGGACCGCTATTGCCTGAGCATCTGTTCGGCCGACTACAACGAATGGATCTGGAAGGTCGCCTCGGCGCGGGCTCCGTACAGTTACCTGTGGAACAACGAGTACGACATGCCCGAGTGGAACCTGGGCAACACGTACAACTACGCCGAGATGTCGTGGATGATCTTCCCCCGGCCGTTCATGGTCGAACGGGGACATGACGACGGCGTCGCCCCCGACGAATGGGTCGCCTACGAATTCGCCCGCACGCGCCGGCACTACGTCAAGATGGGGATGGCCGACCGGACGGAGATCGAATTCTTCGACGGGCCACACACGATCCACGGGGTGGGAACCTTCGAGTTCCTCCGCAAGCATCTGAAGTAGTCTGTGACGCTACCCGCGCCGGAGGCCGCGGGTGTGCGATACGCCGGAGGCGTTACAGCGATTAGCCCGGGGTAACACCCCGGGTCAGCTGCCCTCAGATCGCTCCCACCCTGGAGGGGTGGCAGAGCTTCAACCCCTCCGGGGTTGACCGGACTTTTCGCGCCGGTACCCGGGGTGGTACCCCGGGCTAATCGCTGCCATCCCTCCGGGATGAGAAGGTGCACCACGTCCGGTCGCCCCTCGGTTCGGAGGTTTACGCATGGCGCATCGGGGGCAGTATCAAGATGCGCCCGATGCCGCACCAACCCTTCAAACCCCTTGACCCGCCCGAAGTGGGATCCCTAGTGTCCCACTCCTTTGCCTCCCCGGAATTTCCGGGTCGGCATGCATTCAAGAGGCAAACAGGCGATTTCGCACAAAGGCATTACCGTGAACGTTTCCGTCGAGCAATTGGGTCCGTGCAAGAGGCTCCTCCGTGTGGAGGTCCCCGTGGAAAAGGTCAACGCCGCGTTCGATGCGGTGACCAGTGATTTCCAGAAGGGCGCGCAGCTTCCCGGCTTCCGTCAGGGCAAGGCTCCCAAGCACCTGATCACCCGCTCCTACGAGCCCCGCATCATCGAGGAGTCCCGCAAGAAACTGATCCAGGATTCCTTCCAGGCCGCCGCCCAGCAGGAGAAGCTCAACGTCATCGCCACGCTGGACGTGGAGGAACAGCAGTTCGGCCGGAACCAGTCGCTCCAGTTCACCGCCACCGTCGAGGTGGCCCCGGATTTCGCGCTCCCGAACTACAAGGGCCTGGCCGCCCGCCGCGAGTTGACCCTCGCCACCGAGGCCGACGTCGATCGCGCGCTGACCATCCTCCGGGACCAGCACGCCCAGTACAACGACGTGGAACGTCCGCTGCAGGACGGCGACATCGCCGTGGTCAACTACACCGGCACGATGGATGGCCAACCCCTCACGGCCATCGCCCCGACCGCCCTCGGCCTGACCTCCAAGCAGGGCTTCTGGGTGCTGATCAAGCCCGGTTCCTTCCTCCAGGGTTTCACCGATCCCCTGATCGGGGCCGTCAAGGGCGACAAGCGCACCGTCACCCTCACCCTGCCCGCCGAATTCGTTCACAACGAACTCGCCGGCAAGACCGTCGTGTACGAGGTCGAGATCGTCGGCGTGAAGGAGAAACTCCTCCCCATCGTGGACGAGGCTTTCGCCAAGCAGTTCGGTGCCGCGGACGTCGACACCCTCATGCAGGGCATCCGCACCGATCTCCAGCGCGAGCTCGATTTCCGCCAGAAGCGCGCCGTGCGCGACCAGCTCATCAAGGCCCTCACCAGCCAGGTCGAGTTTGATCTCCCCGAGAGCCTCGTCTCCAACGAGACCCGCAACCTGGTTTACAACGTCGTCAACGAGAACCAGCAGCGCGGCGTCGCCAAGGAACTCATCGAGCAGAAGCGCGATGAGATCTACGCCTCCGCCAGCGTCAATGCCCGCGAACGGGTCAAGACCGCCTTCATCCTCAACCGCATCGCCGCCGAAGAGAAATTGCGCGTCGAAGACCGCGAGTTGACCAATCGCGTCCTCCAACTCGCCCAGCAGAACAACGTCACCCCGGACAAGATGGTCAAGGCCATCCAGGAGAAGAACGCCGTCGGCGAGATCCGCCAGGACGTCCTCACCGGCAAGGTCATCGATTTCCTCGAGATGAACGCCAAGATCGAAGACTTCGCCCCGCTGCCCGCCGCAGCCCCCGCGACCGAAGCCTGATCCGGATCCCACCAGGGATCTGAGCGCAAAAGAAGGCCCCCGGGTTCATCTCCCGGGGGCCTTTTTGCGCCCACCCCTCCCGGGACCGAGGACGGCCGCGGCCCCAGCCCGGGTGCAACTTGAGTTTGTTGCCACGATGGTAGGCCCGCTGCCCTCAGCGGGCGTTTTCACATCGCCGCCTGAGGGCAGGCGGCCTACATCCACAACAAACTCCAGATGCACCCCCCAGCCCCCCCCCCGGGGGCGCATCTTGACACTGCCCCCCACCTGGCATCGGACAGCCTCGTCCGTTGCGAACGCCCGAGGGGGCCAAGAAGGTGAACCGCGGATGGCGCGGATGAGCGCGGATGGGACGGGACTCCGTCACGGAATCAGGCCGTGGGATGAATCCCGATGCACGCTCACACCCGGGGGTACCGGCGGCCCGCCGGTACTGGGTTGGAGCGGACGCACGGAGGAACGCGAATGCCGAAGCGACAGGCACATTCGCCATCAGGTGTTTCCATCCGTGTCATCCGCGATATCCGCGGTCAAAACTTCGGCGCGGGATC
>CAMCFL010000329.1 GCA_945873715.1 Akkermansia muciniphila | reverse complement strand
TTCATCGCTTCGGTCACCGCCTTGACGCGCAGCGGACGCCGTTCGCGCGGCGAGTTGAGATCCACCGCCCGACCGTACTGGACGAACCCGCCCCGGGTCGCCGGGCCCGTGCGCCATTGGATCGCCTGGGTCGTGCGCGGATCCCCGCTCCAGGTGAGGACCAAGTGATCCGGGCGGCGTGAACTGCGATGGTCGGTCCAGCGGAAGAGGCCCAGCAGACGCCCGTCCTCGCGGCGATCGCGAAGGGTGCGGAGCATCGTTGCACCGCTCAATGCGGGCGGGACGTTCGTGAGCGTGGCCTCGGAATCGGCGTACGGCGCGACGTGATTGGTAAAGGTCCCGACCCGGAGCAGCGCGGGATACAATTCATCCAGCATGATCGTGTCGCCCGACCGGGTGGGCTGGGCCAGGACGAGGTAGTGTTCGCCGCCGCCCCCGATCGAGTTGACCCCCAGCCCGACCGGGCCCGCCGGGAACTCCCGTTGCCAGGCCTCGAACCGCAGCTTCCCCTGTTCGACCACATTCGTTCCCCGGAGGAACCCCCGATCGACGAGCCAGTAGGGATCGTTGGTGTTCCTCGAATCCTTCAGCACCGTGACCAACGCCGGAGCGTTCAATCGGAACAGGACATGTTCCGCCCCCAACACCGCCCGTTCGGCGGGGGTGATCAGGGCCAGGACAGCCGGCACCTGCATTGCCTTCAGTTCGTTCGTCGTCTTCGTCCGTACGAACCGGTCGAGGATGCCCGCCACGGTATCGTGTACCGAAGGATGGTTCCCCACGTGGGCCTGCGCTTGCCCGATTGCCATCATCGCCCAGAGAAGGATCCACTGCCGCATGTGCACGCCCCATCCTGCACTGGTCACCGGCGAAAGGTGAGTGAAGATTCGGAGTCAGCCTCCAACCCTCCACCCTTGAATCCCGGACGCGTGCGACCGAGGCTCGGAATCGGTCTGACCGGAGGCACCCTATGAAATCGACACACCCGCGCAGCGATCCCGCCTCCGAACGGCGAAGCGGCTTCACCCTGATTGAACTGCTGGTGGTGATCGCCATCATCGGCATCCTGGCCAGCATGCTCCTGCCCTCGCTGGCCGGAGCGAAATCCCGGGCGCAGGAAACCGTCTGCATCAACAACCTCCGCCAGACCGGGATCGGCATCATCATGTACCTGGCCGACCACGACCACCGCTACCCGGCGGCACACGTCATCGACCGCGACCCCGCCAACGGCGCGGCGCTCGGTCTCAAGGATGTGCGCCCAACCCTCGGGGGACGCACCGCCGCATCCCAGTTCGCCCAGGCCCAGTCCCGCCCGCTCCATCGATACGTTCCCAACCCGAATTCCTTCCGCTGTCCCATGGACAAGGGCGGCGTGGTCGATTGCCTCACGCCGGCCGGCGAAGCCAGCATGTGGCTGACCGCCGGCTGCTCCTATCGATACAACGCCGGCGGCCTCACCAAACTTGCCAACCCGGGAACCCTCCGCCCAGAAACCGACCCGTTGGAAGGCATCGGCGGCAAACCCGAGTCGTGGATTCCCGATCCGTCGGTGTACATCCTCGCCCACGAACCCGCCGCCCGTCCCTGGGGCTGCGCCGGACAGCAGCCGGTCTGGGTCCAATGGCATCGGGCCAAGGGCCGGAACTCCTTCACCGACCCGGCCCTGGCCCCCGCCACCTTCGCCTCCGCCACCCTCTTCGGCGACGGCCACGCGGCCATCCTCAACTTCAGCCGAGCCCTGACCCTGGACGCCTTCCATCCCTACGAGCCCACCAAGGACTGGACCTGGTATCGATCGGGCGAATGAGGCAGGCCAAACGGGCGGCCGGTCGTTCCCAGTTTCAAGTTTCAAGAACCGGAGTTTCAAGCAGGACCCGGAACAGGCCCATCCTCCCATCACATCCGAGCAACCCCCGATCCCTTGAATCTTGAAACTGAAATCTTCGTCGCGCCGGCCCGCGGATGACCCCTTCCCCAAAGCGTTCGCCGGGGCCATTCTTTCCACCGACCAACGATGAGCCGCGTCGCCGAACTCCCACTGTCCCTGAACGAAATCCACCGCCTGTACCCGGCCTTGGTGCGGGCCCTCGCCGAAGCGGGCGAATCCGGGGCCCGCATGCAGGAAATCCTCGGCCAGCATCTGAAGGTGCGATGTGTCGGGTGCCACCAGGCGATCACCGGGGAAGAACTCGCCCAACTGGCGCTGGATCCCGAGGGCTCCCCGGCCGCCAACCCCAGGATCGAACGACTGCGGCTCGGTTACTGTGCGCGGCCCGAATGCAACTCGCGCTTCTATCAGGCCTCCGCCAACAGCGGCATGGTTGCCTGGCCCACCGTCTTCCAGCGCACCCGTCATTTCATCGATCACCCGCCGGCTTCCACACCGGAACCCGGTCCAAAGTCAACGCTTGCCCAAGCCGGCGCAGGAACGGCGGTCGCAGCGGCCCGTCAACCGGAGGCCTCGGAGCCCGAGCTTCCGGCGGTCGTTCCTTTCGCGGAACAGTGGCGACGGCTCCAATACGCCACGCTCGCAGCCATCGTCCTGGCAGGACTTCTTTTCTGGTGGTGGCACTCGGGGGCACGCATCCCCGGCATCAGTCCGACCCCGAGGCAATTCGAGGTCATTTCCGCACCCGGTTCCCCGTCCATGGGTCCCGCCCCGACCCACATTCCGGCAACCAACACCCCACGCTCATTCCGCGTCCAGTAAAGCCGGGCACGGGTTCTCGCCCCCTTCTGGGACCGCGAGCGTCCTTGCTTCTCCCCCGGCAAGGGCTGCTCAACCCTTTTCGATGCAGGCGTAGGCGTTGTGGTTGTGGATGCTTTCGTAGTTTTCGGCTTCGACGCGGTACCACGCGACGTCCGGATGGGCGTTGAGCCGGAGGGCGACGTTCCGGACGAGGTCTTCCACGAACACCGGATTCTCGTAGGCGCGCTCGGTAACGGCCTTCTCATCCTCCCGCTTGAGGAGCGAGTACATCTCACTGCTTCCGGATGCCTCCACCAGAGTGATGACGTCCTCGATCCAGACGATCTTGTCGGAGCGGATCTGGACGGTGACTTCGCCCCGCTGATTGTGGGCTCCGTACCGGGAGATGGCCTTGGAACAGGGACAGAGGGTCGTGACGTTCGTCCGGACGGTGAGGAGGAAGTCGAGCTCGTTGCCGTTCATGGCGGCGTCGAAGCGGACGTTGTAATCCATCACTCCTTCCTTGCCGGTGACGGGTGCCTTCTTGACGAGGAAGAAGGGGAACTCCATTTCGAGATGCGCCGTCTGGGCCTGGAGCTTGAACTGCATGGCGCGGAGCATGTCGGGAATGTTCTCCACGTGGACCACGGATCCGTGGGAGTTGAGCACCTCGACGAACCGACTCATGTGGGTCCCTTTGAATTCCTTGGGGAGATCCACGAACATCCCGACCCGCGCGACCGTGTTCTGGAGGTCATGGGATTTGTCGCGGACCTGGAGCGGGATCCGCAGGCCGCGCACGCCGACCTTGTCGATGCGCAACCCACGGACGTCGGGTTCGTTCTGTTTGTCTGTCAGTGGCTTCACGGCGGGAGGATTCACGGGCGATGGAACTTCAGCGATCATGGGGCCGGACTCATCCGGAGGCCCGGAAAGCCAGGTCAGGTTTGACATGGGCAAGGCTACCACGGAGCGCGCGGAGGGCAAAAACCAGTTTTCGGACAGCTGCCCATTCGGGTGCATCCTCCGCTTCTCATGGCTGTAGGCCGCCTGCCCTCAGGCGGCGCCGAGGAAACGCCCGCTGAGGGCAGCGGGCCTACATCCGTGACAACCAACTCAAGATGCGCGCTCACTGCATGCACCCGCCCTTTCCCACTTGCTCCCCGGGGGGCACCAGCGGCAAAGGTCGCGCTGTCATGCTTTCCGAGCCCCGTGCCGTGCCGACCTTCCGTTAACCCATGCTTCCCGCCTTGCTTGCCATGGGGCTGTTCGCGGCCTCCTCGGTCGCCGCCCGTCAGTCGATCCACCATCTGGGCTCCAACAACGCCAGCCTGGTCCGAATCCTGATCGCCACCCTGCTCCTCGGAATCTATGCGCACGGTTGGGGGGCCGGGTTCCACGGCCCCGCCCTGATCTGGTTCCTGACCAGCGGATTGATCGGGTTTGGCATCTGCGACACCGCGATCTTCCTGGCCTTGCCCCGTCTTGGAGCCCAGCTCACCAGCCTGATGGTGCAGTGTCTCTCCGTGCCGATCAGCCTGCTGACCGAGTGGCTCTGGCTGGGCACCGAGTTGACCCGATCCCAACTCGCCGCCATCGGACTCGTCCTGATCGGGGTCGTGATCGCGCTCTGGCCACGACGCTCCGAAGCGGCCGCCCCTTCCGGGACGCCAACGCGGCCGAGTCTGCCCAGTCCGGGGGCCGGCGCGCTGGCCCTGGGCGTGGTGGCGGCGGCCGGACAGGCCTGGGGCGCGGTCCTGAGCCGGCATGGGACGCAACTGTCCCGGGCCGCCGGTCACCCGGTCGACGGCCTGAGCGTCGCCTATCAACGCATCTGGGCGGGGGTCTTCTTCATCGCCTTGTGGTGGCTATGGCAACGGCGGCGGCAAGGTGCAGGAACGACCGGAGTGCATCCGGACTGGCGGGCCGCCTGGCCCTGGG
>CAMCFL010000328.1 GCA_945873715.1 Akkermansia muciniphila | reverse complement strand
ATGCCCACCGATCCGAGGGTGGTCTGGGAATCCCTTCTGGCGGCCCTCACCGATGCGGACCCCATGCTCCGGGCGAACCTGCCCAACTGCAGTCCGGTTTCGCTGACCAAGGGTACGCTGCGGATCCGGCATCCGGAGAACGACCTCCTCGATACCCCGCGCAACATCGCCACGCTGAAGGCCCGCCTGCTCGCCGCCACGGGATATGCCCTCGAGGTCTCGTTCGAGGCGGGACCGCCAGTGGTTCATCAGGACGATCTGCTTCCTCCACCCTCGCCGAAGCCGGTGGTTGACCCGAAACCCCCGGTTCCTTCGGCATCCCCTGGCGCGACTCCGACCAAGGTGCCAGCCGTCGCGGCCCCGTCCGCTCCCCCCGTCCCCCTCCTCCTCAGCAAGGAAGACTTCATCAACGACCCCGCCATCCGCGAGGCGCTCGAGGTCTTCAAAGGACAGATCGTCGAGATCCGCCCACCAGAAGTGTGATTCCGGCCCGGCTGGCAGGTCAGGGCCGAGACTCGTACCGGAGCGCTGGCGGACGCATCTTCGGAGGAACGAGTTCCACGAGTCCGCCCATGCCGACCTGGGGAGTTTGTCATGGAGGTAGGCCGCCTGCCCTCAGGCGGCGATGTGAAAGCGCCCGCTGAGGGCAGCGGGCCTGCATCCCTGACTGCAAACCCCCGACCGTCGCATCCGAACAACCACGCCTCGCCGCTTGCGCAGCGACTCCCAAAACGGTAACTCCTCTCCCAACATGTCCAGCGTCGGAAAATTGATGCGCCAAGCGCAGCGGATCCAGCAGCAGATGGAAGCCGTCCAGACCGCCCTCGCCCAGAAGACGGTCGAGGCCCAGGCCGGCGGCGGCGCGGTCAAGGTCGTGGCCCGTTGCGATCAATCGATCGCCTCGATCAAGATCCTGCCCGATGCCGTCAACCCGCAGGATGTTCCGTTCCTGGAAGACCTGATCATCACCGCCGTGAACCAGGCCCTGCGCGAGGCCAAGGAGATTTCCGAGAAGGAAATGAGCTCCGTCACCAGCGGTCTCAGCATCCCGGGCATGTTCTGATCCGTCCGCCTGGATCCCGCGCCGCCACCGCATCGTTCGTCCCCCAGTCTCCGCCATCGTGGCCTCGCTCCCGGAACCCGTCGTCGCCCTGAGCGCAGCCCTCGGCCGACTTCCCGGGATCGGTCCGCGCTCCGCCGAACGCCTTGCCCTGCATCTG
Organism: Akkermansia muciniphila; assembly: GCA_945873715.1. Taxonomy (GTDB): domain Bacteria; phylum Verrucomicrobiota; class Verrucomicrobiia; order Limisphaerales; family UBA9464; genus UBA6176. The sequence continues at coordinate 3,435 of CAMCFL010000328.1, read as the reverse complement.
GTCCAGGCGGATCCCTCCCTGACCCGCACCCTGGCCGACGCCCTCCTCCTGGCCCGGGATCGGGTCGGCACCTGCCACGCCTGTGGAGCGCTGACCGAGTCGCAGCCCTGCCCCACCTGCTCGGCCCCCGACCGGGCCACCGGCATCCTCTGTGTGGTGGAACGGGCCCTGGACGTGATCAGTCTGGAGAAGTCCCACACCCACCGCGGTCGCTACCATGTCCTCGGCGGGCGCATCAGCCCGATCAACGGCATCGGCCCGGAAGACCTGCGCATTGCGGGCCTGGAAAGCCGTCTGGAACCGGAGGGAGTCCGCGAGGTCATCCTGGCCCTCGGCAGCGACGTGGAGGGCGAGGCGACCTGCGTGTATCTCGCCCGTCGGCTCGCCCCCCGGGGGATCCGCGTCACGCGCATCGCCCAGGGATTGCCGGCCGGTTCCGGCCTCGAATTCGCCGACGACCTGACGCTGGCCCGTGCGCTCGAAGGTCGGCGCGAGATCTGAGTTAACCCATGTCTTCCCCCATCCCCAAAGCCGTCATCTTCGACCTCGGAAAGGTCGTCCTCGACTTCGACTACGGCATCGCCGCCCGGACGTTGGCTCCGTTCACCCGCACCGATGCCGCCGCCTTGCGCACGCTGATCGATCAGTCACCCCTGCTGCACCAGTTTGAAACCGGGCTGATCTCCAGCCGCGAACTGTTCGAAACGGTCGCCCAGGAAACGGGTTATCATGGCGACTTCGAAACCTTTCACGACGCCTTCGGCAACATCTTCGGCGAGATCGAGCCCATGGTGAATCTTCACCGGGAGATCCGGGCGGCGGGCATCCCCACCCACGTCCTCTCGAACACCAACGAGATCGCCGTCCACCATATCCGGCAGCGGTTCCCGTTCTTCGCGGAGTTTGATTCGTACATCTTCTCGCACGAGGTGGGGGCCATGAAGCCGGCAGCCCCCATCTACGAGGCGCTCGAACAGTCCGCCGGCCTCACCGGCCCCGACCTGCTCTACATCGACGATCGACCCGAGAACATCGACGCCGCCCTCGCCCGCGGCTGGCAATCCATCCTGCACCACGATCCCGCGGTGACCGTGCCGGAAGTCTGGAAACGGCTGCGACCGGGTTGAGGGTGCCTCTGATGCTTGTTGTCCCCGTTGTAGCTGCCCTCAGCGGGCGTTTTCAGATCGCCGCCTGAGGGCAGGCGGCCTGCAACCGTCGATGGCCCGTCTGGGAACCGGCACCTGGCAACTGGCAACTCTCCCCCCTTACACGTCGCAGATCGAGACGCCCTGCTTGAGCGAGGCGAGTTTGTCGGGGCGCTTGGGAATGAATTCCTGGGCGACGAAGCCCTTATATCCGGTGGCGACGATGGCCTGGAGGATGGCCGGGTAGTTCAACTCCTGGGTTTCGTCGATCTCGTTGCGGCCTGGGACGCCGCCGGTGTGGTAATGGGCGAAGTAGGCGTGCTGCTTCCGGATGGTGGCGATGACATCTCCTTCCATGATCTGCATGTGGTAGATGTCGTAGAGCAGCTTGAAGCGCTCGGACCCGATCTCCTTGCAGAGCGCGACGCCCCAGGCGGACTTGTCGCACATGTAATCCTTGTGATCGACGCGGGAGTTGAGGAGTTCCATGACGAGCGTGATGCCGTGCTGTTCGCAGACCGGGAGCAGGCGCTTGATCCCGGCGGCACAATTCTTGATCCCGGTTTCAGGGTCCATGCCATCCCGATTGCCGGAGAAGCAGATGACGTTCTTCAGGCCGGCCTTGGCCGCCAGCGGAATCCATTCCTCGTACCCCTTCACCAGGCGATCGTGATGTTCGACGCGATTGAAGGCCTTGTTGATGCCCCCGATGCCGTCGACCACCGGATTGCTGGTGATGGCACAGGTGAGGCCATGTTGGGCGACCACCGGCCATTCCTTCGGCCCGAGCAATTCGATGGATTTGAGTCCGATGGACGGGGCCGCCTTGCACAGATCCTCAAGCGGGGTGGCCGGGTAACACCACTTGCAGACGCTATGGTTGATACGGCCCTTGAGGGTTGCCGCAGCGGCGTCGGCCGCGGAGAGACGGACGCCCAGGGAACCCACGGCGGCAGCGGCGGCAGCCGCTCCGAGCGCGTGGCGGCGCGACATTCTGATGGAAGACATGCGTTCAAAAGAGCGCCGGGCCTCCGACGGAGGCAAGGGGAAACTGGGGGAGCATCTTGACGGTACGGCTCCGGATGGGCTCTTCTCTCGGACTTTGGAACGTTTCTGAACATGACTACGATCTCTGCCATCCAGGCCCGCGAGATTCTCGATTCGCGCGGCAACCCCACCGTCGAAGTCGACGTGCACCTCGCCGGCGGCGCCCTCGGGCGCGCGGCGGTCCCCTCAGGCGCCAGCACCGGCGAACACGAGGCGATTGAACTCCGCGACGGCGACAAGAAGCGCTACCTCGGCAAGGGCGTGTCGAAGGCAGTCGAAAATGTCACCGACAAGATCGCGCCCGAGATCCTCGGCGAAGATGCCACCAACCAGGTGGGCATTGATCGTCTGATGATCGATCTCGACGGGACCGAGACCAAGTCGAAGCTTGGAGCCAACGCCATCCTGGCGGTGTCGCTGGCCACGGCCAAGGCTGCCTCGGCCGCGCTCGGCCAGCCGTTGTTCAAGTATCTCGGCGGGCCGAACGCCAAGGTCCTCCCGGTGCCCATGGCGAACGTCATCAATGGGGGTGCCCATTCGGATGCCCCGATCGATTTCCAGGAGTTCATGGTGATGCCGCATGGCTTCTCCACCTTCTCCGACGGGCTCCAGGCCATCACCGAGATCTTCCACGCGCTCAAGGCCGTCCTGAAGAAGAAGGGCCTCTCCACCGCCGTCGGCGATGAGGGTGGATTCGCTCCCAAGCTCGAAAGCGCCGAGGCCGCCCTCGACGTGATCAGCCAGGCCACCAAGGACGCCGGCTACAAGCTCGGGAAGCAGATCTTCCTCGCCCTCGATGTGGCTGCCTCCGAGTTCTACAACGGCGACGGTTCCTACACCTTCAAGAAGAGCTCCGGCAAGAAGCTCACCGGCGATGAACTCGTCGAGTTCTACGTCAAGCTCGCCTCCGATTACCCGATCGTCTCGATCGAAGACGGTTGCGCCGAAGGCGACTGGAAGAGCTGGAAGACCCTGACCGAGAAACTCGGTTCCAAGGTCCAGTTGGTCGGCGACGATCTGTTCGTCACCAACGTGAAGTTCCTCCGCAAGGGCATCGACACCGGCACGGCCAACTCGATCCTCGTCAAGGTCAACCAGATCGGGACGCTCACCGAGACCCTCGACGCCGTCCAACTCGCCCAGTTCAACCGCTACACCGCCGTCCTCTCCCATCGTTCCGGCGAAACCGAGGACTCCACCATCTCCGACATCGCGGTGGCCACCAACTGCGGCCAGATCAAGA
>CAMCFL010000327.1 GCA_945873715.1 Akkermansia muciniphila | reverse complement strand
AATGCCGTGCTCCAGCAGCATGTCCGCAAGGCGCGGGTGGACTACGCCGCACTCCGGGCCAAACCCGAGAGGCTGGATCAGTACCTCGCCGCGGTGAGTCAGGTGACCCGTGCGGAGTTCAAGGGGTGGAATGAGGCGGATCAGATCGCGTTCCTGTGCAACGCCTACAACGCCTATACGCTTCGCCTCATCCTCGACCATCATCCGGTCAAGAGCATCAAGGACATCGGCAGCGTCCTGAAGGGGCCCTGGGATCAACCTGTGGTCCGACTGCTCGGCGAAACCCGCACCCTCAATGATCTGGAGCATCGGATGCTCCGCGTGGACTACACCGAGCCACGGATCCATTTCGCCCTGGTCTGTGCGGCGAAGGGTTGTCCGCCACTCCGGTCCGAAGCCTTTGTCGGCACCCGGTTGAACGCGCAACTGGACGATCAGGCGCGGGCATTTCTGGCCGAGACCACCAAGAACCGCGTCGAACCCGAGCAGCGAACCGTTTACCTCTCCCCGATCTTCAAGTGGTACGGCTCGGACTTCGAGGGGAAGACCAACTCGCTCCTCGCCCGCCTGCAGCCCTACTGGCGCGACGAATGGCGCACGCTTCCCCTGGAGAAATTCAAGATCCGCTACACCGACTACGACTGGTCCCTGAACGACCCGGCGCCATGACTCCAGAAGCCACCGACACCCCCCGACCGGGCTTCCCGTGGAAATGGCTCGCGCTGGCGGCCGTCGTCCTCGCGGCGGTGCTCCTCGGCCGTGCGCTTCCGCTGCAGGACTGGCTGCGGGACGGGCTCGCCTGGGTCGGTCGCCTCGGCCATTGGGGGCCCCTGCTCTTCATCGCCCTCTACATCACCGCGACGGTCCTGTCCCTGCCCGGCTCCCCTCTGACCCTCGGTGCCGGTGCCGTCTTCGGCGTGGTCTGGGGATCGCTCTATGTCTCGATCGGCTCGACGCTCGGAGCCACGGCGGCGTTCCTCATCGGACGTTACCTCGCACGGGAGGCCATCGCCCGGAGGATTGAAGGCAATGCCCGGTTCGTCGCCATCGATCAGGCGGTGGCGGCCGAAGGTTGGAAGATCGTCGGTCTGACCCGGCTTTCGCCCGTGTTCCCCTTCGCCCTTCTCAACTACGCGTTCGGGATCACCCGCGTGAAGCTTTCCCACTACGTCCTGGCGTCGTGGATCGGGATGATGCCGGGCACCGTCCTCTACGTGTACCTCGGTTCCCTGGCGCAGGCCGCCACCGGCACCCGCACTCGTACCACCGGGGAATGGGTGCTCTACAGTATCGGCCTGCTCGCCGCCCTGGCCGTGACCGTGCTGGTCACCCGCATCGCCCGACAGGCCTTGGGAAAATCCCTTCCCGCGCCCCAACCCCCGACACCTCCGTGAGCGCCCCCACCCCGCCCCCGATCCTCCCGTGGGACGAGCACAACCAGAAGCTCGTCTCCCACGTCCACCCCGCCAACTGGAGGAATCCAACCCCTGCCGGACGCTATAACCTGGTGGTCATCGGAGGCGGCACCGCCGGCCTGGTCACCGCCGTGGGCGCGGCCGGTCTCGGAGCGAAGGTCGCCCTGATCGAGAAGCACTTCCTCGGCGGCGATTGCCTGAACGTCGGCTGCGTTCCGTCCAAGGCCATCCTGCGCGCCGCCCGCGCCATGGCGGCCGTACGCGAGGCGGCCGGGTTCGGTATCCACGTTCCCCCCGGTGCATCCGCCGACTTCGCTCAGGTGATGGAACGGATGCGTCGATTGCGCGCCGACATCAGCCCGCACGACTCGGCGCAACGCCTCGCCGGGCTGGGAGTCGATGTGTTCCTCGGCGCCGCCCGGTTCACCGGACGCGACGCCGTCGAGGTCGGTGAGCAGACCTTGCGCTTTTCCAAGGCCGTCATTGCCACCGGCGCGCGGGCGGCGGCCCCGGCGATTCCCGGACTGGACGAGGTCCCGTACCTCACCAACGAAACGCTCTTCTCGCTGACCGAACTTCCCCGGCGCTTCGCCATCCTCGGGGGCGGTCCGATCGGATGTGAGATGGCCCAGAGCTTCGCGCGCCTGGGCTCGGAGGTGTTCCTGGTGGAGACCCATCACGGCATCCTCCCGCGCGAAGACCGCGACGCCGCCCAGATCGTTCAGGCCGCCCTCGAACGCGACGGCGTGCGACTCCTCTGCTGCGCCCGGAACCTGAGGCTGGCGAAGGCCGGAGGGCACATCCGCCTTCGACTCGATTCCCACGAACAGCAACATGATCTGGAGGTCGATCAACTCCTCGTGGCCGTCGGACGCGCTCCGAATGTCGAGGGACTCGGGATGGAAACCGTGGGCGTCGAGTTCGGCCCGAAAGGTGTCCAGGTCAACGACCGTCTTCAGACGACCAACCCCCGGATCTACGCCTGTGGTGACATCTGCTCCCGGTATCAGTTCACGCACGCCGCCGATTTCATGGCGCGCATCGTCCTCCAGAACGCTCTGTTCCTGGGGCGCGCCCGGGTCAGCTCCCTGGTAATCCCGTGGAGCACCTATACCTCGCCCGAGATCGCCCATGTCGGCCTCCACCCGCACGAGGCGGAGGCCCAGGGGATCGCCCTCGACACCTTCACCCAACCGCTCGGTCAGGTGGACCGCGCCCTCATCGATGGAGAGACCGAAGGCTTCGTCCGGGTACACGTCCGCCGGGGCACGGACCGAATCCTGGGCGCGACGATCGTGGCGGCCCACGCCGGCGAGCTCATCGGCGAGATCACCCTGGCGATCAAGGCCGGCATCGGGCTCAGGACGGTTGGTGCGACCATCCATCCGTACCCCACCCAGGCCGAGGCCATCCGCAAGACCGGCGACCTCCACAACCGCACCCGCCTCACGCCGTGGGTGAAAGGCCTGATGAACCGTTGGCTGGCCTGGCAGCGGTGAACGAGGTCCCATCCGCTCCAACCCCGGAGGGACAACCTCCGCGAGTCCTCCAGAGGGAACGTCCCCTCCGTTCCAACCCCGGCAGGGGTTTCAGCCCCTCTCCCACGGGACGCCGCTCCGAGCGCTCCGCATGTCGCCGCCTCCCCCCAGGAAGAGGGTGCTTCAAAGAAGCAGTCGGAGTGTCAATAGTGAGGTCTGACCCCTCAGCGCCCGCTTCGGCCCTCCGGAGCTCGGCCCTCCGGACGCTCACCACACTCCCTTCAGGCGGACGACTGCGGTCCGTTCGCGCGCCAGAGGGCCCACTCCCCCCAGCGGATGCAGTCGGTAGTCCTGATCCAGCAGGTTCTCCACACCCACCGCCACCTCCGCCCGCCGTTGCCAGAAGCGGTACCCGACAAACACCCCCCACTGCCACACGCTTTCCTCGGGCGCGGATTCCATGGGCGCGGTCGCCGTGTGCGCCGATTGCCGAAACCAGATTGCATCGCTGCCAGCGAACCAGCCCGTGGGATGATTGAAGCGCGTGCCCAGGGTCAACGAGTGCAGTCGGACCCCACTCTGAACGTCGGACCCGACGCCCGGCCAGCCGAACGCGGGGGCCAGGTTCCCCATCTCCAGCCAGTTCCGATGGAGTTCCGATTCGGACAGCCGATACCGGGCGAACACCGACCAGTCGCGTCCGAGGAGTTGGGCGGCGGAAAGGACCAGCGAACGTTCCTCGTAGTCGAGTTGAACCGGCGTGGTCGTTGCGGTCGCGGCGAAGGGCGAGCCCCGGAAGATCCCTTGGGGAGCCCCGGCTTCGGAATGCAACTGCTCCACCTGGACGGCCAGGAAGGTGCCGTCGCCGATCCGCGTTTCGGCGGCGAGTTGCCAGGTCTCGTGCTCCGCTGCCGACAGCGCCCCGGCAAGGGATTCGGCGATCAGGCTCCGATAGGCCTGATTGAAGCCGGCGACCTGCGTGGGCTCAAGCCGGAAGCTCTGCTCGTAGCTCACCCCTCCGAGCGACCGGGTATAAGCTCCCCGCAACCAGAGGTTGGTCCGCGGCGTCCACACGAAGCCTACCTTGGGCGACGCTTGCGCGGTCCTCTCCGTGGCTTCGCTCAGCGGCCCCGCCCGAAAATTGACCGGGTGCTGCAACACGTCGTAGCTCAGCCCGAGGGTCAGGGCGAATGACTGCCATGGACGGACGGTGTCGTAGACGTAGCCCTGGAACCGCTCCGCATCGGGCCTCACCCTTGGGTTGAAGGGAGCCACCCGGGGTGGCAGGGCAATCAACTCGTTCCGGGCATCCAACTCGCCCCGCTGATAGCGCAGTCCGACCACCATCGAGTTCTTCTCGATCTGCCACAGGTGCAGCGCCTCGGTGGTGATCCACTCCTCCTGACTTTGGTAAACCTGCTCCCGTTGCCCGAGGGAGAAGGCGGCGGCGACATTGCCGTTCCTTCCATTGGCGAACAGGGGCACCTCCACCACACCTCCCCGCAACGACTGCTCACTGCGCAGCCACCCGGCCAGCAGCAGCGTCTGGTGCTCCGGATTCCACGCACGATGCCATCCCGCCAGGAGGATCGGCTCCAGGGTTTCGTCCACCCGCAGGGTGGAGCTTGCCAGGGTTGGATCGGTGTAGTCCGCCAGATCGCCCCCGGTCGAATCCGACGTCAGCACCTGCACATAGAGGGTGTCGCGGTCGGCGATCTGCGCCTTGAACTGCGCTTCGAAGGCGGTCTGCTCGAAATCCGTATCGGCG
>CAMCFL010000326.1 GCA_945873715.1 Akkermansia muciniphila | reverse complement strand
ATCCGCGCGATCCGCGGTCAAATTTCTTCGCCCCCTCGGGTATCCACGAATCCACGCTGGCTCACCCATCCGGAACCTGGCTTCCTGGATGCGATCCCTTCCCAGTCGGGGGCAGCACCAAGACGCGCCCCCAACGGGCGCTTTCCCATCGCCGCCTGAGGGCAGGCAGCCTACAGCGATGACCCACTCGCCCGAGGCATGGAGTCCCGGCTTCAGCCGGCCCGGCTTTCGCCACGTCGAGCGTACGGGAAAGTCTTCGATTCCTCCCCGAAGCGTACATCCCACCGGCTAAAGCCGGGACTCCGAACAGGGCTCACCCCAACGGCGCCACTTCGCGATGCCAGGGCGTCGTCCGCTCGTAGGCTTCGGCGATCCTCAACAGCGTTCCTTCCCCCAGGGGTTTACCCAGCAACTGAAGTCCGATGGGAAGCTTGGGAGACTGGGTGAATCCGCAGGGGATGCTCATTCCACAGATCCCGGCCAGATTGCAGGAGATGGTGAAGATGTCGCTCAGGTACATCTGCAGTGGATCCGAAGATTTCTCGCCCACGCGGAATGCCGGGGTCGGCGCGGTGGGCGACAGGATGGCGTCCACCTCCCCGAAGGCCCGGTCGAAATCGTTCCGGATGAGGGTCCGCACCTTTTGCGCCCGCAGATAGAAGGCGTCGTAGTACCCGCTGCTCAGGACGTAGGTGCCGAGGATGATCCGACGCTTCACCTCGGCGCCGAATCCGGCACCGCGGGTCCGACTGTTCAACTCGAAGGGATCGGGCCCGTCCACCCGACGCCCGTAGCGCACGCCATCGAATCGGGCCAGGTTCGCGGATGCTTCGGCCGGCGCGAGGATGTAGTAGGTGGCGGCGGCGTAGTCGCTGTGGGGAAGGCTGACCTCGCGGACTTGCGCACCGAGCGATTCAAGGTGGGCGACGGCCTGGCGCACGGAGGCTTCCACTTCGGGATCCAGACCTCCGATCTGGAACTCCTTCACCACGCCGATGCGCAGACCTTCCAGCGAGGTGGCACCGAGGAAATCGCGGTAGCGCGGCACCGGCTCCGGCAGGCTGGTGGAATCGCGACGGTCATGCCCCGAGATCGTCTCGAGCAGCAGGGCGGCGTCGCCCACGGTCTTGGTGAAAGGCCCGATCTGGTCGAGGGAACTGGCGAACGCGACCAACCCGTAGCGAGAGACACGTCCATAGGTGGGCTTCACCCCAACGCATCCGCAGAGGGCGGCCGGTTGACGGATCGATCCGCCGGTATCCGAACCGATGGTGGCGAAGGCCTCGTTGGCCGCGACGGCGGCGGCGCAACCGCCCGACGAACCGCCGGGGATCCGGGTGGGATCCCACGGGTTGAGGGTCGTCCAGTAGGCGGAATTCTCGGTGGAACTCCCCATGGCGAACTCGTCCATGTTGAGGCGGCCGAACAGGACGGCACCAGCCGCCTTCAACTTCGCGACAACGGTCCCGTCGTAGGGCGAGATGAATCCATCCAGCAGCTTGGAACCGCAACCCACCGGTTGCCCGCGCTGACAGAGGACATCCTTCAGCGCGATGGGGACCCCCAGCAAAGGACGGTCGGAAAGGTCGCCTCCCGCGGCGAGTTCCTGATCGGCGGCCTCGGCCTGCGCCCGTGCATCGGCCCGATCGATCGAAAGGAAGGCCTTCACCTGTGGATCGACCCGGTCGATCTGATCGAGACAGGCCTGAAGGGCTTCCTGGGCGGACACCTCGCGGCGTGCGAGTCGTGCGGAAAGTTCGCTGAGGGAAAGTCGGTGCAACATGGGACAAGAGGAGTTACTCGACGATCTTGGGGACGACGAACAGACCCGACGCCCGGGCCGGCGCGTTCCGGAGGGCCTCTTCCTGGGTCAACGACGGCTCGGCGACATCCGGGCGCATGACATTGGTCAGGGGGAAGGCATGCGACATCGGCTCGACGCCGCTGACATCGACCTCCCGGAGCTTGGCGATGTAGCCGAGGATGTTCCCCAACTGGGCTCCCAGACGTTCCTCTTCCTCGGGGGTGAGGGCAATCCGGGCCAACCTGGCCACGTAATGGATGTTGAAATCGGACATGGGAATCAGGCGATGAAAGGGGCCGGAATGGGAAAAGGCAATGGCCCGCGGAACGAGTCTGCGCCCCCGGCGGGCCCGCAACGGATCAGGCTTCGCCGAAGCGGCTGTTGACCAGGTCCACCAAGCGGTCCAGGGCGACCTCGGCATCCTCGCCCTGACAGACGATCTGGATCTTTGAGCCGGGCCCAGCCGCCAGCATCAACAGACCCATGATGCTCTTGCCGTTGATGGTCTCCCCGTCTTTCTCCAGGAAGACGTCGCTCCGGAACTGTCCTGCCAGCTTCACGAACGCCGCCGAGGGACGCGCATGGATCCCCTGACGGTTGAGCACCGTCACTTCGCGGGTGGCCACGGGACGTGGGGAATTGGGAGGGGCCGAAGGAACGCCGGACATTCTGCGGCGCAGAGTGACCGAGCCTCGCCCTCGATGCCAATGGGGAATTGCAGCCGAGGACGTTCGTGGGCATTCTTTTGTCTCGGCGGGAATCCTCTCCGGATTTCCGCCCGGGGCACCGGTAGCTCAATTGGATAGAGTTCCTGACTTCGGATCAGGCGGTTGCAGGTTCAAGTCCTGCCCGGTGCACCATTCGACAGCAGTGGTTTCGAAGTAGGACGGCGACGGTTGAGGACCTCTCTTTGCCACTTCTTTGCCACTCCCGGCCTCGGATCGCGGGGATCCTCGCCAGCTCCGGAAGGACGAGTTCCACCGATCCAGGACGTTCCTGCAAATCAACGCTTGCCTGCCCAAAAGAGATCGCGTGCCCACGAAACACGCGAATCACACGAAACCGCCCGCTGGTTTCGTGTGATTCGTGGGCAACGGGTTCCCCTGTGCAAGCGTACGCCAACCTACCGAGCCTCGTCGGCCTTTGCAGAAACTAGCTGACCGAAATCATGCACTTTCCCGTCTCTAAGCTTGGCGTAGACAACAAATTTCTGGCCAACCGCAGGTCGGATGCTTTCGGGAACGTGAAGAATCGTCCATGAAGTTGTCACGGTTTCGAATTGCCGTCCGACGACGCGCTCCTTGGTGGATACGCCAGAAGTTGGCCTACCGCCTACAAACAAGCCGATTCGTCCCAGTCTATCCGTGCGAGCCTGATTCGACTCAACTGTCTCGGAGACGACGACCCGGCTCTCCTTGGTCAACTCGATTGTGTCCCCCGAAACTCTCTTGACGATCCCAGCAATAGAACTCCAACCGGGTAGGCGTTTTCCCGCCAGAGTTAGGCCTTTCCTCAATCCGAAGTCCTCGTTTTGCCAATGCCCAGCTAGCAGGAAAACTTGCCCATCGATTAAGCGAACTGGATAGACTCGCGACTCACCGGATCGATAGACGAATCCGGCATAGTTCACGACTTCTCCGTTGGTCTCGGTATCGAGCTTCTTCGACGGTTCAGAAGACTTATCGCGCGCTGCGCCGCGAGTTGCTGCTTTCGGCACCACTCACCGAATTCGTTGAATCGGGGAAAAGTCGCTTCGGTGAATTGGTGGCTTGCGCAAGCCCAAGAGTGGAACCCATCGCCAGGACTCCTGCCAAAAGCCCGCCGAAAAGAAGCCCTGATGACGTCATTGCTGGAGCCTGACTCGGAAAGTTGCACGGTCAATTCGGTTCTACCTCCGGTCCAGGTCCCCGACTCGCCACCCCATTCGGCAGATGGGATCCGGGCTTCTCCTGAGATCGCTGGACCCATTCCCAACGACAAGACTGCGGAGGGTGGCCTAGAACTCGCGTGCGGGCGGTGCGATCTGCCCGGAGGTCCCGGGTGCCAATGGTCAGGCAAACACCGCAGGCTTGGCCTAACTTCATGGCTTCGCGTTAGTTTTCAAACTCCCCCATGAACCCTCCCCAACTCGCCTCTCTCGCTCTCCTCGCCGTGGGTGGTCTCTGGCTTTTCACGCCGAATTCGAGCGAGTCCGACCCCGGTGGTGGAGTCAACTCGGGGGCATCCCCTGCACCCGAACCCCGGATCCTCGCCAAGGTACGGTCCGCCATGGGATCCCCGGAGGTCCAGGCGCCCGACGCAGACGGCCGCTGGTCCGACATCGGCGTGGCCTATGAGATCGTTTCAGGATCCGCGCTCACCACCGACTTCGGCGAGGAGTTGGTCATCGACCTTCCCGGAGGCGGGAGGCTCACCCTCGCGCCGGGATCCCTGATGGCGGTGGAGATGGGCACCGACGGCACCCCGACCTTCCGGCTTCAGCGGGGAAACCTCACGGGATTCGTCGAGGGCGGTCCGGTCGGTTTCGAAACACCCTTTGGAGGTGGCATGGTTCTTCGACCCAACCCCGGGCATCGGTCGCGGGTCAGCCTGGGCGAGAAACCCAGCGCGGTCCTCGGCCTGAGTCCAGCCCCGTGGAACTCGCGGGACTGGGCGGTTTTCGACGGCAATATCTTTCTTCCGACCGTCACCCGGGGAATCAACGCGAACGCGCCGACGAAAGTCATTCCAGAGCCGGGGACCGTTGCCCTGCTGGGGGTCGGTGCCGTGCTGCTATTCCGCCGCGCTACTTGCCGGCGTTGAGGCAGACGAGGTGATTTTCCGATCGGAGGTAGAGGCGTCTGTCGGAAAGGACCGGGGCCGCCCAGCAGGGATA
>CAMCFL010000325.1 GCA_945873715.1 Akkermansia muciniphila | reverse complement strand
AACCACGGAGCAACGGAAGCGACGTCGGGGAAGGAATCAGATTGGTCGTGGGTGCCGTCGCGTCGTGGTTGTTGAAACCGGCTAGGGCAGAAGCAGTGGTTCACAACCACGGAGCAACGGAAGCGACGTAGGGGAAGGAATCAGGTTGGTCGTGGGTGCCGCCGCGTCGTGGTTGTTGAAATCGGCCAGGGCAGAAGCAGTGGTTCACAACCACGCAACAACGGAAGCGACGTAGGGAAAGGAATCAGATTGGTCGTGGGTGCCGTCGCGTCGTGGTTGTTTAAACCGGCGGGGTAGGAGCACTGGTTCACAACCACGAAGCAACGGAAGCGACGTAGGGAAAGGAATCAGGTTGGTCGTGGGTGCCGTCGCGTCGTGGTTGTTTAAACCGGCTAGGGCAGAAGCAGTGGTTCACAACCACGGAGCAACGAACGCGACGTCGGGAAAGGAATCAGGTTCCACGTGGCGGTCGTGGCTTCGTGGTTGTTCAAGCCCGTTGCGGTCAGGCTCACGATCCGCCTTGGCCCGACCAGACGATTTCGAGCAGGGGGACTTCCCATGAGTCGGAGCGGATCTTGAGGTTGGCTTCGGCTTCGCTCTCGGTGTTGGGAACCCGGCGGATCAGCGCCAGAACGCGGGCCTCGTGGATTGCAGGCAGTCGCGGGGTCCAGGTCCGGGCGGCCTCCGTCGAGAGTCGGCACACCGGGATGGCACCGGGGCCGACGATCTCCACGGATCCCTTGGCGGTGATCTGAAGCTGGACCCGGTCGCCGGGTCGGAGGGATCCGAGTGCGCGATGCACGGGAGACCCCGCCGGGTGGAGACCGGCGTAGCTGAGGAAGACGTCGCCCAGACTGAGGATCGAGTACTGCCGATGCTGGATGCTCGGATCGATGGGGACGGGTGGGGCGACCCGGGAAAGGATCTCGGGGGTGATCATCTGTCCCGGAAGCGAAGGTCGCAGGGTGCGGAGATCGAAGACGGCGAGCGATTGACGGGCCCGAGTCATCCCTACGTAGAAGGCCCGACGACGTTCCTCGGACTTCTTCGCGTCGGATGATTCCGGCCAGGGACCGACCAGCAGGACGTGGTCATGTTCGGTTCCCTTGGCGGCATGGACGGTGGAAAGGATGACGCCCTCGCCCGTGTTCGCGTCGCGACGGAGTTCCACGAGGGATTCGCGGAAGAAACGGGCGACATCGAGGGCGGGCAGATCGTCCGGGCCTGCCTCGTCCTTCCAGCTTCCGACCAGGCGCGAGAGCAGTCCGATCCACGGATTGCCGGGGCCGTTCGCGGTTTCTGCCTCGGCGATCCAGCCGGTGAGCTCGGGGAGGTTCACCCGACGCCGTGGGGCGGTGTCGATGCGGTGCAGGAAGTCGTGGATCTCGCGGAGGTGAAGCAGGCTGGGCCATTGGCCGCGGTCGGCCTGCCAGCGGACGGGAATCCCCTCGCGCTCGAGGACGGCGCGGATCAGGGCGAGGTCGCGGTGTTCGCTGGAAAGCACGGCGAATCGGGACCAGGAAGTTTCGCGCACCTGGCAAAGGCGACGGATCTCGACGAGCACCGCTTCGGCTTGGTGGACGGGATTGTCCACGCCGATGACCTGCACGCGGCCGCGGCTCAGGGGGTCGGCCTTCTCCAGGGGACCGCCGGCGGGTTCGTGGGTACGGTGGCGGTCGATGCGGATGGGTCGACCGGTCTTCATCCGGTCGCGATTGACGGCGATGACTGCGTTGGCGGCATCGATGATGCGGCGGGTGGAACGGTAGTTCTCGACCAGGTGCTGGAGGTCGGCGTCGTAGTCGGCCTCGAAGCGCCGGATGAACTCCACGTTGGCACCGCGGAAGGCATAGATGCTCTGGTCGTCATCCCCGACGGCGAGGATGGAGAGCTTCTGATCGGGATCCTCGACGGTGCGACCGGCGATGGCGGCGATCAGTTGGTACTGGGCTTCGTCGATGTCCTGGTATTCATCGACGAGGATGTGCTCGAAGCCGGCGAGGAGTCGGTCGCGGATCTCGTCGGCCTCGATCCCGGGCGGGACGCGTTCGCCGCGGAGCAGCGCGGTGGCCTCGGTGATCAGTCGATCGAAATCGATCTCTTCGGAGGCGTTGCCGGGGCGCGGGGCGAGGGAGCGGCCGAGCAGTCGCAGGGCGAGGCTGTGATAGGTGAGGATGGTCACCCCTCGGGCGTCGTCGCCGACCAGTTCGACCAGACGCCGACGGAGTTCGAGGGCGGCGCTGCGATTGAAGCAGCAGACGAGGATGGATCGGGACCGGACCCGATGGACGCGCAGGAGGTAGGCGGTGCGATGGACGACGGTGCGGGTCTTGCCCGAGCCGGGTCCGGCAAGGACGAGCAGGTTGCGATGGAGGGGGGCGGTAACGATCCGGATCTGTTCGGGGTTCTCGAGGGCGGTGACGATCCGTTCGTAGGAGGCGGCGGTGGTGGCGTGTTCGCGCACGGCGGCCTTCAGCGGGACGAAGCGTTGGACGAATTCCTCCCGGCCCATCCGGAAGTAGGCGAGGACCAGATCGAGGGCTTCCTGCATCTGCTCCAGGCCGCGCCGCGCGTACTCGCCCATCACATGCACCTGAAGGATGCGTTCGCGGTAGTGGG
This sequence comes from Akkermansia muciniphila, assembly GCA_945873715.1. Classification (GTDB taxonomy): domain Bacteria; phylum Verrucomicrobiota; class Verrucomicrobiia; order Limisphaerales; family UBA9464; genus UBA6176. Next base: position 2,066 of record CAMCFL010000325.1, on the reverse strand, counting down.
AGGCGAGAGGTTCGAAATCGGCGGTGCCGTAACGCTGGCCATCGCGTCCGCGGTTCAGCCGGATGGTCATGGCCGAGCGAAAGATGGCGAGGCCCTGGCGGAGTTCGATCACGGCCTGTTCGTGCAGGAACAGGAGGGAGCGTTCGACGGTGGCGTTGATATCGGGAGTTTCGCTGCGGATCACGAGATCGGATTCCAGCGCGGAGCGGAGTTCCTCGAAGGTGAATTCGACCAGGAGATCCGCCTGCACCGGCGCGTCCGGGGGGATCCGGCCGAGCAACCGCTGGAGGACGATGTCCGCGGCGCGGGTGCGACGTTCCGAGAGTTTGCGGATGTTCTCCCAGCCACGGCGGATCCGGACCTCCAGGCGATCCTGTCCGGGACAGCGCAGGTCGAAGCTCGCCCGACTGGCGGCGAATCCGCGGCCGTCCTGGGCGATGCTGGCGAGGATCCCGCGGAGTTGGTGGACGGAGGTGGGATGCCCGTCGTCGAGAAGTCGCTGGTTGAGAAGCGGGAGCGAAAGGGGCAGCCAGCGTTCGTCGTCCGGTTCCGGCTCCGATTCGATGAGCTGATCGAGCAGGGCCTTCTCCAGACGGACGACCCGTTGCAGGCGGAGGGTGGAATGGTCGGCCACCTTGTGGCGGACGTAGGCGGTGAGAAGGGTGTCGCGCTTGAGCAGTTCGGCCTTGGCCATCGAATCGAGGATGCGCAGCACCCGCGAAGAGACCCACGCCGGCCCGGAGGCTTCGACCGGGCGTTGGGTGTGCATCGCGGCGAACTCAGGGAGCAAGGCGAGCTGGTCGACCGTCAGGTTCTCGGTGGGTTCCGAGTTCATGATTTCCCGCAGGATCGCGAGCCAGAGCTTTTCTTCCGTGGCGGGCAGTTGAAGGCGGGTGAAGATCGGTCGCGCCTCGTCGAGCGAACGCACCAGCGGCCGGGCCTGGAAGACATTGGTGACGTTCTCGTCGCGCTGGATGAATCCGGCGCGCTCGAGCCAGGCGATCGCGGTGCGCACCTGCGTGTCCGCCATGGCCCCGGCGGGATCGATCGATACGTCCAGGTCCTCGTCGCGGAGGATCTCGCCGCTGGTGACGACCACTTCGTCCCGACCACGCGCGCTCTTCCGAAGGCCGCGCAGGATCTGGGCGATGTCGCGTTGACCGAGTTCGGACAGCGCACCGAGGCGGAACTGTGCCTCGCAATCCTCCTCGTCGAAGAGAAGGACGCAGCGTGCCTTGCGTCCGTCGCGTCCGGCACGGCCGGCTTCCTGGAGGTAGTTCTCGAGCGAACCGGGCGTGTCGCCGTGGATGACCAATCGTACGTCGTCCTTGTCGATGCCCATGCCGAAGGCGTTGGTGGCGCAGATCACCTGGATGCGGCCGGCGATGAACTCGTCCTGGATGCGCTTCTTCTCCGGAGGGGTAAGGCCGGCGTGGAAGTGTTCGCTGGTCCAGTCCTGTTGGCGGAGGTACTCGGAAGTGACCTCGGTATAGGCGCGTCGGGACCGGAACACGACCGCGCTCCCCGGGCGACCCGGTTGGAGATGTTCGCGAAGGAGTTCGTCGATCTGGCCGAGCTTGCCGTGTTCGCCGGTCTCCTTGACGGCGAACTGGAGATTGTCGCGTTCAACACCCCCTTCGAAGGCGCGCAGTTCACGGCCGGTTTCCTTCAGGAAGTGGGCGAGGATCTCGTCGCGAACCTCCTGCTTGGCCGTGGCGGTGAAGCAGGCGATCGGTGCCACCGGAACGCCGGTATCGACGGAGAACTCCCGGATGAAACGGGCGGCGTAGAGGTAATCCGGGCGGAAATCATGACCCCACTTGGAGAGGCAATGGGCTTCGTCGAAGACCCAGCATCCCAACTCCCGCGTGGAGATGGCGGAGCGGAACGAACGGTTGCGGAACTGTTCCGGTGAAACGTAGAGGACGGCGATGTCGCCCATCTGGATCCGCCGCAGCACATCGGATCGTTCTGGGGGCGTGAGGAGACCGTAGAGCGCGGCGGCACAGGGATTCCCGGTGCGCCGGATCAGGCCATCGACCTGATCCTTCATCAGGGCCTGCAAG
>CAMCFL010000324.1 GCA_945873715.1 Akkermansia muciniphila | reverse complement strand
TCGAAAAGGACCGGCTTGGATTGGCAAAACTGGGTTACTCCGTGATCTCCGGGTTTGGCAATGTCGGTGAACTCGGCAATCAAGCCGTCAAGAATCTGGGCGCTGGCATCAACGAGAAGACCGGCGGCGCGCTCGACAAGATCGGCGGCCTGGTCGGTGTAGTGATCCCGGGCGGCAACACCAAGACCAACACCAACGGATCGCCCAGCGTGGTGGGAGGTTTCTTCAACGTGCTGTCCGGCGGCAAGGCGACCAACAGTCCGGCGACGAACGCTCCGGCGGGGACCAATGCGGCTCCCAAGACGCTCAATCCGCTCGACCTGCTGCCGTTCGGCCGCGGGAAGAAGTGATCGCATCGCCGCTCGTCGCCATGCAAACCGCCCTCGATTACCTCGCTCGGGAACAGGACCGCCTGACCGCGGACCTGTGCCAGTACGTGCGCTTTCCCAGCGTCAGCGCCCAACCGGCGCATGCCGCCGATGTCCGGGCTTGTGCCGACTGGTTCGCCCGTCGTTGTCAGGAACTGGGTCTGGCCACCACCGTGTATCCGACCTCCGGAAACCCCATCGTGGTGGCACGGACGCCGACGATCGCCGGGGCTCCGACGTTCCTCGTGTACGGCCACTACGATGTGCAACCGCCCGAACCGTTCGAGTTGTGGACCACGCCGCCTTTTGATCCGCAGGTGCGCGGACGAAGCCTGTTCGGCCGCGGCACGACGGACAACAAGGGGCAGCATCTGGCCCACCTGAATGCCGTCGAAGCCTACCTTCGCACCGGGACGCCGTTGCCCTGCAACCTGGTGTTTCTGGTCGAGGGGGAGGAAGAGATCGGCTCGAAGGCGTTGTACGAATTCCTGCCCCTGCATCGCGAGGAACTCGCATGCAACGCGGTCATCATCTCGGACAACGGGATCCCGGGACTGGAGCATCCCTCGCTGACCTACGCCCTGCGTGGCATCGCTGCCCTGGAGGTGCGGATCGATGGCCCTTCCCGCGACCTGCACTCGGGTCTGTTCGGAGGCACGGTGGAGAATCCGGCGATGGCCCTGTGCCAGTTGTTGGGAAAGATGCGCGACGACCAAGGGCGGATCACGGTCCCCAATTATTACGACGACGTGGCTCCGCTCTCCGAGTATGAGCGGGCACAGCTCGCTCGGATTCCTTCGACGGCGGAGGAGTACCGGACCCTGACCGGTTCACCCCAGCTGTTCGGTGAAGTTGGTTATACCTACGAGGAACAACGGACGGCGCGCCCGACCTTCGAGATCAACGGGCTGACGTCCGGCTATCAGGGCGAGGGATCGAAGACCATCATTCCGTCGTGGGCCAAGGCCAAGCTCACCCTCCGGTTGGTCCCCAATCAGGTGCCTTCCAAGGTCATCGCCGCGGTGAAGGCCCATCTTGAACGGCTCTGCCCCCCCACCGTCCGGCTCACGATCCAGCATGGACACGGCGGCGAACCGTATCTGGTCTCGCCCGACGGTCCGCTGGCCCAGGCCGCCCTCGCAGCCATCGCCGAGGGCTTCGGCCATCCCGCCTTGCTCACCCGCGAAGGCGGCAGCATCCCCATCGTCTCCGCCTTCAAGACCCATCTGGGTGCCGAAACACTCCTGATCGGGATGGCGCTTCCCGATGACAATGCGCATTCGCCCAACGAGAAGTTCGATCTCGACGCCTACGCCGCCGGGATGCGAATGGCGGTTCATCTCTGGCCGCGCCTGACCGACGCGCTGGCGTCCGTCCGCGCATGAGTTCCAGTTTCACGCCCGGAGCGCCTGGAACGCGTCGCCTGCCTGTCATCCTCCTGACCGGGTTCCTCGGCTCGGGCAAGACGACGCTGTTACTGCGATGGTTGGCGGAATCGCCCGCCACCGGACTGCGCGTCGGCATCGTCATGAACGAGTTCGGGGCCGACAGCGTGGATGGTCAGTTGGTGCGCCGCCCGGGCCTGCCGATCCGTCAGGTGGACGGTGGCTGTGTCTGCTGCGCTCCGGAGTCCGATTTGGATCGCGCCTGCCGCGAATTGGTCCGCTCGGGGGAATGCGATTATCTGGTGCTCGAAACCAGCGGACTGGCCGACCCGGACAGTGTCATCGACGTGCTCACCGATCCGGATCTGGTCGGGGAAATCCGTTTGCAGGCGGTGGTGACGGTGCTCGATGGATCCTGGTTCTCCCGGCCCGGGGAAGACATCGGCGAACGGGTCCTGGCGAAGCGGCAGGTGCAGTTCGCCCAGGTCGTCGCCCTTTCCAAGTGCGACCTGCTGGGACCGGGTGAGGCCGATGCCATCGAAGTCCAGATCCGCGAGTGGAACCCAACGGTGGAGATCGTCCGACTGCCGTTCGGTCTGCCGGAGATCGGACGCCTCCTGTCGCGCCCACCGGCGGAGTTTTTCGCCGATGACCTGGCGGTGGAGCCGTCCACCGCCCACCTGCACTCCACCTACCAGAGCTTGACCTGGCGGTTCCCGACGTCGGTTGCCCGGAAGGAGTTTGTTGATTTCCTGAGTGCTTTGGACCCCCGCGAAGTGGTCCGGGCCAAGGGTTTCGTCCGGTTCCGTGAGGCTCCGGGCAAGATCTTCGTGTTCCAGCGGGTCTGGGGACATCATCTGCTGGAGGAGTTTCCCGCCAAGCCCGACCCGGAACCCTTCGGCGTCCTGATCGGTCCCAACCTGGATGTGGCCGCCTATCGCGAGCGGATCCGAAAGCTGACCACGGGCGGTCGGCCCATCCTTGGGTTGTCTGCGGCCGGATCGTGAATGCCCATGGACTCCGGTCCACCCGTCGAGCAACATTCCCCCCACATGGATTCACGGAAGCTGGCACAACTCTGCCGAGATCTCGCTGAGAACCGGAAGGCAGAGGACGTGGTTGTCCTCGACGTTCGCAAACTGTCGAGCGTCACGGACTATTTTGTCATCGCGACAGGGACGAGCGAACCCCACCTGCGGGCGATCGAGAGCGAGATCACCGACAAGTTGCTCGAGGAAAAGGAGATCAAACCCGGTTCGATGGACGGGTCGGCCAAGGGGAATTGGCTGGTCATGGACTTCTTCGACGTGATCGTCCACGTCATGCGCAAGGAAGTGCGCCAGAAGTATGACCTCGAAGGCTTGTGGGGCGACGCACCGCGCGTCCGGGTCTCCCGACGCAAGACCGCTGCCGGGGAAGCACCGGAGGCCGGGGCCGGCGAAGACGAAGCAGAAGACTAGGTCGGCAGGACGCTGTCCGGTCGATCCGTCGATTCCTCCGCCTCGATGATCCGATCCAGGGCATCGCGCAGGCCGCGGAGACCCACCGCCGGAACCACCACCATGTCCCGGCGACCGTTGACCTCCTCAATGATCCGAACAAACCGTCCCCGTGGATTCTCACGGAGCATCAGGGTGATCCTCTTCCGCTCCACCTGCAGCGTTTCCACGCAGAGCGGTTCTTCTTCTGGATCTCGGTCAGGATTTCCCATGGCTTGATGTCCGCGGGCATGGGCTGCGGCGCGGGACCTTGATGCTCGCGCTTTCTGTAGGTGTTTCAACTACGATTCTTGCGAGGTATCAGGGGCGTCTCGGCATTGCCCTGGATGTAGGCCACCTGCCCTCAGGCGGCGATGTGAACCCGCCCGCTGAGGGCTGCGGGCCTACATTCGTGACGACAAACTCAAGATGCACCCATCGGGGGTTTTGCGTCGGAGGCGTCAGGGTTGCTCGACCGAGGTGGCGCGGTCGCCGTCGCGGATCCATCGGAGGCGACGGGGCTCCTCGCCGTTCTTGAAGGTCTTGAACCAGTCGGGCAACTGCCGCTTGGGTACTTCGGTGTCGCACACACCACAGACGCCGCAGCTCAGGGTGCGCGCGTAGGGCTTGGAGATCCGCGCGCGTCCAAGGATGCGTTCCCAGCCGTCGTCCGATGCCGGTGCGGCACCGGCGGGACGCCGTTGGAGGCAGAGGAAGCTGTAGGGAACGGACCGCAGGTCGATGCCGGCGCGGACGGCGAACCGGGACCAATCGCTGGAGACGAAGACCTCCGGGGGCGGCGGGGCGAAGTGATGGCACCAGTGACGTTCCATCCCGGCGGCAAGCAATCCGCAGGGACCTTGGTGGGTGCAGGGCGCGAGCACGTCGAAGGCCTCTCGGAAATGATCGCGAACGGTCTGGAGATCGCGGGAGGTCTCGTGGGTGCCGGGTTCGACCCAGAGCACGGCGGCGGCGGTCCCGGCCAGCTGGAGGAGTTGAACGCGCTGTTCGGGGTCGAGCTCGTTCCAGACATGGCTGATGACCAGCAGGCCTCCGGAGGCATCGGTCCCGCTCCACGCCTTTGACTCGATCCCGGGATGTTCCCGGCGCAATCCCTGGAGGGCGAACTCGACGGCGGCGGGTGAACTGTCGCCGACGGCTGCCCGGCGCAGGGAAGGGAAGGCCTTGAGCACCCGTTGGCCCGCCACCCCGCTCCCACAACCCCAGTCGATCATCGTCTCCACGCCAGCGGGAGGAGCCCAGCCGATGTCGCGGAGTTCTTCCAACACGGCGTCCCACTTCCATCCGATGCGTTCGCCGAAGCTCACGTGGTACTGGGCGAGATCCCGGGGGGACTGCCAGTAGCCGGTGCTGCCGAACTTCTCCTGAAGGAAGGTGGACCTGAGCCGATCCAGGACGCGCCAGTCGAGATCGGCGAAGTTCATGCAGCCAGCGGAATGCGGAGCAGGTAGGCGAGTCGATGATGTTGGATGCCGTACAT
>CAMCFL010000323.1 GCA_945873715.1 Akkermansia muciniphila | reverse complement strand
TGGCGACCATGGTTGCCGCCACGGAACCTCTCGCCCATGGGGGTGGGATCGTCCTGATCCAGGGTGCAGGTCTCCTTGGGATCTACAGTTGCGCGTTGCTTCGCCAGAGGGGATGGAAGCGGGTCCTGGTGGTCGATCCCAACCCGGCCCGCCTGGAGTTTGCCCGCGCCTTCGGCGGCGAGCCATTGCTCCCTTCCCAGTTGGAAGCGATCCGCCCCGGAAGCGTCGACGCCGCGGTGGAGTTGGCGGGCATTCCGTCGGTGGTGGCCGACGGCATGCGGGTGCTGAGACCGGGAGGTCACTACGCACTGGTCGGAATGGTGCATCCCGATTCGCGTCTCGACCTGACCGGCGAGGCCATCATCCGGAAATGCCTGACGATCCGGGGCACGCACAACTACGCGCCGCGGCATCTTCAGCAGGCGATCGATTTCCTGACCCGGCACGCAGGAGATTGGCCGTGGGAATCCCTCGTCTCGCCGCCGTTCCCACTCACCCAACTGGAGGCGGCCTTCCATCTGGCCCGCTCGGGGCGCTGGCCCCGGGTGTCCGTCGATCCCGCGCTGACGGGCCGACCGGCCGTCGCGGAAATGTAACTCCCCCTCATAGGCTTTTCTGCGCAGGGTGGCCGTGATGAATCCTTCCGTCGTCGTCGACGAGATCTTCCGGGTCTTCCATGAGCGCGGCCAGCGGAGCTACGGCGAGAACGTCACCGAACAGCAGCACGCACTCCAGTGTGCGACCTTCGCCCAGATCCAGGGCGAATCGCCGGAGGTGATCGCCGCCAGTCTCCTCCACGACTACGGCCATCTCCTCCATGATCTCGGGGAGGATATCGCCGACCGGGGGGTGGATGCCCGTCATGAGCGGGTCGGGGCCAACAAATTGACGGCTTGGTTCGGGGACGAGGTGGTGGAACCGGTCCGCCTGCATGCGGCATCAAAGCGTTATCTGTGTTGGAAGGAGTCCAACTACTATTCCGATCTGTCCGATGCCTCCCGCAAGAGCCTCGCGCTCCAGGGTGGACCGATGACCGAGGCCGAGGCGTTGGAGTTCGAGGCGGGGCCGAACTTCGGGAATGCCATCCGCGTGCGGCGCTACGATGATCAGGGCAAGATTCCCGAGATGGAGACTCCGCCCCTGGAGGCTTTCCGGTCATTGCTGGAGTCGTTGGTTCGCCAGGGCGTCTGAGCAGGCGCGATAGCATCCGGTTCGCCAACCCTCCCCATGTCAGGCGAGACGTTCAACACGACGCGGGAGCCCGCGATCCAGCGATGGCTGCGCCAACCCGCCCTCCTCGCCCTCTGGAGTGTCGTTGCCGCCTTCGGCACCTACGCCTGCATGTACGGCTTGAGGAAGCCGTTCACCGCGGCGGGCTTCGCCGGGTCGGAGTTTCCCGTCGGATTCAAGATCTGGTTGGTGACCGCGCAGGTGCTGGGTTACACGCTTTCCAAGTTCATCGGCATCGGAGTCATCGCAGGGATGCCACCCGCCAGACGCGCCGGGGTTCTTCTGGGCCTGGTGGGCACCGCCGAGTTGGCGCTCGTGCTCTTCGGATTGCTCCCGCCGCCCCTCAGCGTGGTGGGTCTCTTCCTCAACGGCCTTCCGCTGGGCATGGTCTTCGGATTGGTCCTCGGCTTTCTCGAAGGCCGTCGGATGACCGAGGCACTGGTCGCCGGATTGTGCGCCAGCTTCATCCTTGCCGACGGCTTCTCCAAGTCGATCGGGTCCCTCACGCTCGGGTGGGGGGTGCCGGACCGTTGGATGCCGGCAGTCGCCGGGCTGATGTTTCTGGTCCCGCTGACCGGCTTCGTCGCGATGCTCCGTCAGATCCCGCCTCCCAACCCCGCGGACGTCGCGGAACGGGCGGAGCGGGCACCGATGTCCCGGGCCGACCGATGGCACTGGCTGCAACGCCATGGTCTTGGAATTTGCCTGATCTGCGTGGGCTACCTGCTGGTCACCATCCTGCGGAGTCTGAGGGCCGATTTCGCCCCGGAGATCTGGGCGGCGTTGGGCACCACGGGGCAACCGGGAGTGTTCATCCGCTCGGAGCTCTGGGTGACCCTCGGCATCGTGGCCGTCAACGGTTCGGTCTTCCTGGTCCGCGACAATCGACGCTCCTTCTTTCTCTCGCTCGCCGTTTCCCTCGGAGGCTTGCTCGCCGCCACGGTGGCCGTGATCGGTCAGCGGTCTGGTTGGCTCGAAGGACTCCCCTTCATGATCTTGCTCGGACTCGGGCTCTATCTGCCCTACGTGGCCGTGCACACCACGGTCTTCGAACGGCTCATCGCCATGACCCGGGACCGGGGCAACCTCGGATACCTCCTCTATCTGGCCGATGCCTTTGGCTACCTCGGCTACGTGGCCGTGATGGGGTTCAAGCTGATCGCGAAGCCCGCCGGCGATTTCCTCGTGTTCTTCCAGCACACCGCCCTCGTGACCCTGATGCTGGCCGTGATCGCCTTCGCCGGGGCCTGGGCTGTGTTTGCCGTGCGGCGGACGGCGGCAGGCGGGCGGGGGGCGATCCGCTCGCTGGTGCCTTGATTCGAATTCACGGGCCGCCACTCAACTTCGATGGCGACGGCAAGGAGTTCCTGACGATGGATCATTCCTATGCGATGACGGACGCCGAGGGTCGTTGGAGTTGCTCGGAGATTCCCAAGGAATTGCAGAATGGCGGGGTCGGGATTGAGGTGCTGCACCCGGGCTTCAGCAAAAGTCCGTTCGAAGGGCTCACTCCCGATCAGGTTGGAGGGGCTGAAATCTCAACCCGTCTTCCGTAGGACTTTGAGTAGCAGTGCCCCGTTGAGGAAGATGGGATTGGGACGCCGCCGTGGGCGGATTGCGGCCTGTGATCAGTGCACCCCGCGCAATCCCCCTCAGACGGCGAGGCCACACCCTCGATGATGGCACGGGTAGGACGGGCACATCTTGAGTTGGTCATGGATGTAGGCCGCCTGCCCTCAGGCGGCGGATAGGAGACGCCCGCTGAGGGCAGCGGGCCTACAACCGTGACAGCAAACTCATGGTGCACCCGGGTAGGACTCGCGCGGCTACCTCAGCGACGCGAGGAACTCGATCAGGTCGCGAAGTTCCATCGGGTTCAACAGATCGGCCAGGCCTTCGGGCATCGCGGAGAGCCCGCCTTCGGCTGGTTTGAATCCCTCGGCGTAGGCCTGGTTGGGGTGGACGATCGATTCGAGCAGCGAGGTTCGATCGCGCAGCTTGCCAATGCCATCCAGCGCTGGTCCCACGGTTCCGCCATCCCCCGCCACCTTGTGGCATCGCAGGCATTGGACCTGTGGATGGTTCTTGAAAAGGATTCCACCGCGCACGGCGTCGCCGCCGCGCAGGACGGTCACCCGCATGGCCATCGGGTCGTTGGTCGGGATCCGCGCCAGCCATTGTTCGCGCCCAGCCTTCAGCGCCGGCGCGGCTTGCTGACGCGCCTCGGCGGCGGACAGCACATCGAGGTGGAGCTCCGGTCGCAAGGTGCCGGCCAACAGCGCGCGAAGGCCCTCGGCAATCAGCGGATCCGCGTCGGCATTGCCCAGGCGGGCGAGCGCGGCGTAGGCGGCCTGCATGACCGACGCCGGCGTGCCGGTTTGGAGAAGCGGACGCAGGACCGGCAGTGCGGTGGAGGCCTCCAGGCGGTCGAGATGCGGAAGTGCGGCGGCGCGGAGGGATGGATCGGGGTCGGCCAGGGCCAGGCGCACGGCGTCCGCGGCCTGGATGGCGTTCATCTGGGCAAGGAATCCGACGATCGCACGCCGCAGGGCGACCGGAGAGTTGGTCTCGCTGAACCGTTCGAACAGCGGTTGGCAGGCTTCCTTGGTCCGGAGCGCGGCCGCCGTGTCGATCAGGGCGAGTTGCACCTCCAGCGGTGCGGGATCGCCGGGAACCACCACCCCGTATTCGTCCGGCGTCGAGGGATTGAGGATCTCGTCGGCGACCCGGAGGAACGCACGTCGGGCAGGTTCCAGATTGCGCTTGAGGGCCATGGCCTCGGCGTAAGACGCGGACCGGCCGAGGTCGTCCGGCAGGATGGGAAGGGCGGTGAGGCGCACCCCGGGCGAGGCGTTGGCGGCCTGGTCGAGCAGCGGATTGCTGGTGGAAGGAGCGGCGGAGGCCGCTTCGGCGCTACCCAGGGTGACCGGCGGGCGCCACAGGCCGTTCACCCGATCCAGCAGGGGTGGGCGAGCCCAGTCGCCCAACGCCCGCAGGGCCAACGCCCGATTGCGCGGGGTGGAATCCCGTCGTTTGGCGAGCGACGCCAGGGTCTGGGCGTGTTGCGCCGTGCCCAGGCGGAATGCGGCATCAATGGCGCGGGAAAGCAGGGCCGGGGGACAGTCCACCCGGGTGATCAACGCGGCCAGCGCCGGGATCCCCGCCGCCACCGGTGCATCATGGATGGCGCGACCCGCAGCCATCACCACGCGGACGTCGGCGTCGGAGAGGAGGTTGGTCAGGTACGGATGCCGCAATCCCCGGAGAACCAGGACGGCGGCCAGTCGGACTTCGGGATCGGGATGAACGCACCGCGCTTTCAGAGGAAGACTGAGGCCGCGGTAGCCGGGAACCGTGGCGGACTCGCGTTCGAATCGGGTCCAGTGCCGGACGGCGGCGTGGAGCAGGAAGGGATCCGTGCCGGCATTGGCGATGACCATCTGCTCGATGGCCTCGGACCCCGGACGGAATTCGCCGCCCGGGCGGATGCCTTTCACGGCGCT
>CAMCFL010000322.1 GCA_945873715.1 Akkermansia muciniphila | reverse complement strand
CGGACGCGAAATCCCGGCATCTGCCGCCAGGCTGGAAATGTTCACCAGCTGGCCGACGCGCCCGGCGCAGAGTTGGAGGAACCGCTGAAATGCCGCCAGATCCTGCACCTTCAGCGAGTGGCGCACATCCCGTTCCAGATACGTTGCGACGTAGCTCTTCAGCCAGGCGGCTGGCTCCACGGACCGGTCGTGTACCGGAGGAAAGAGTCCACCCGCGAGCAACGTCTCCAGATCCTTGGGTGCGCGATGTGCCGCCTGCAGCTCCGGCAGCGAGAAGGGCAGCAGGTTCAGGAGGGCGACGCGCCCAGCCAACGATTGGGTGATGGCCTCCACCAAGCCGAGCTGCTGGGACCCGGTGAGGATGAATCGGCCCATCCGTCCGTCTGCATCCACCACGCCCTGAAGGTAGGAGAAGAGAGCCGGGCATCGCTGCACCTCGTCGAGTACCGCCCCATCGGGGAATTGGGCCAGGAACCCACGGGGATCGGAGTCGGCGAACTGTCGGGTGTCTGGGTCCTCGAGACTGGCATAGGGTCGATCCTTGCCGAGTTGTCGGGCGAGGGTGGTCTTGCCCGACTGCCTGGGGCCGGTGAGGGCGAGGACGGGAAATCCGTTCAGGGCGCGGCGAGCGACGGGCAGCAGGCGACGCTCAATGAGGTTCATCGGGAACGAGTGTCGGGAGTTCTGGCTGTTTGTAAACTGTGAATAACAAATGGCCAGAGCTGTTCAGTGGGCTTCCGGGCCGGGGGTGCCGGCGGCCCGCCGGTACTGGGTTGAACCGAGAGCGGTCTCACCGCAGAGGACGCAGGGACCGCAGAGTTCCGCAGAGGGAACCAAATGCAGTGCCCCTCCACCTCGCGCCGGATCGCGGCCAACTCCTTCTCCGCGCCTCTGCGTCTCCGCGGGAGACTCTGCTGCGGAAAGCCGGGAACACCCCCGATGTGATCCCGCAGAGACGCGGAGGCGCAGAGGTCCGAACCAGGAGCAAAGGGAGGCATACTCAAAGAGGACGGGCTCACGCGAAGCCGGGAAGAGCGCCAAGTCTGTTGCTCCAGTGGCAAACTCCTTCGCGGCTTCGCGTGAGCCTCTGAACACGACCTCCCGATCGAGCCGCACGCCCGACCGATGCACCCTCTGCGTTCTCCGCGTCTCCGCGGTGAATTCCCTCAAGAATGGACGAATGGCAGGCTGCCGATCCCCCTGGCATGGGGTCACTCCGCAGGCAGGGGAACCATCGGGTCCACCCGGGAGGCGCGGCGAGCGACCGGGGGAATGGACAGTCTCCAGGAGTGGGGCGACAGGCATTCTTGGACCCGCAAGCCGACCTTGTCGGTGCGGCGGCGCAACCATAGGCTGGCTGGGATGAGGGCGGAGCGTGTGATCCCGGCCGAATGGCTGGCTGAGTTCGAGGCGGCGGCGCGGCGGCCATTGGCGCAGCGGTTCCGCTATGCCTTTGTCCGGACGTACAAGCCCGTGCTGGACGATGCGCGTTATCGCTCATTTCAAAGCCTGAAGGAATACCGGACGTGGTGTGAGGCGAACCTCCCGGACTGGCTCGGCTATGGGCGCATTTGAATACCGTCAGGCGGAGGAAATCCGCGATGTCCTCGCCCGCCATCAGGTGCGGTACCTGTTTATCGGAAAGTCGGGTGCGATCATTCTCGGATATCCCGACACCACCCAGGACGCCGACATCTTCCCAGAGCGCACCCCGGCCAATGGGCGGGCGCTGGTAGCCGGTCTGCGCGAACTCGGATTCGAGCTCCTCGACACCGAGGCTGCAGAAATCGAGCGCGGCAAGGATTTCGTCCAACTGAAGAACGGGCCCTTCGATCTGGATCTGATTTTCGCACCGGACGGCATTGAGCATTTCGAAGATGCGTGGCGCAGGCGCGTGACGGTCGAGGGTTTCCCGGTCTGTCATCCCGACGACATCATCGCCAGCAAGGCAGCCGCAAACCGCGCGAAGGACCGCGAATCGCTCGACCGCCTGCGGAGTTTCCGAGACTACTGGCTGCGGACCCGGCGCGGATGACGCCGCCCTGGTTTCCATAGCGAAGGCCACGGCGGTAGCGTCAGGGCTTTTCCGCATCTGGCGGAGAGCGAAACGGACGCGGTGCGTGACCATGCAGATGATCGCGCCCTCGCGGTTCCGGATACGGGGGTGACCCGTTGACCGGCCTGCAGGACCGCGCACTGCGGGGTCGGAGTGCCTGCGGCCCGTCGGTGCCGGGTTGGACGCAGAGCGGTCTCACCGCAGAGGGCGCAGGGACCGCGGAGTTCCGCAGAGGGGAGGGGAATGGTTCCGCCATCGCTCTGCGTCCCCCGCGTCTCTGCGGTGAATTCCCTCAAGAATGGACGGACCGGCAGGCTGCCGATCCCCCCCGGCATGGGGACGTCTCAGGCCAGGATGCCGCGGATGATCTCGCCGTGGACGTCGGTCAGGCGGCGTTGGACGCCGTTGTGATAGAAAGTGAGGTGTTCGTGGTGGATGCCGAGGAGGTGCAGGATCGTGGCGTGGAAATCGTGGTTGGTGGTGATTTCCTCCACGGCTTTCCACGACCACTCGTCGCTCTGTCCCAGGGCCACGCCCGGCCGGATTCCCGCTCCGGCGAACCACGACACGAAGGTGCCGCCGTTGTGATCGCGACCAAGCGTGTTGCCCTGGGTGAAAGGCATCCGACCGAACTCCGTCGTCCAGATGAGCAACGTGTCGTCGAGCAGTCCGCGCGCCTTGAGATCCATCAGCAGGGCGGCGGCGGGTTGATCCATCTTGCGCGCGGCGGCGCTGAGTTCCTTGGGGATGTCGCCGTGGTTGTCCCAGTTGTCGCCGCCGCCGCCGTGACCGCTCCACACCTGCACGAAACGGACGCCACGTTCGATCATCCTTCGGGCGAGGAGACAGCGTCGGCCGAAGTCCGCGGTCTCGGTCTGGTCGATCCCGTAGAGGCGTTGGGTGGCCTGGGATTCGCGGGTGAGATCGAGCAGTTCGGGCGCGGAGAGTTGCAGGCGTGCGGCGAGTTCGTAGCTCTCGATGCGGGCCGTCAGGCGGGAATCGTCGGGTCGCGCGGCCGCATGGGCGGCGTTGAGGTCGCGGAGCAGGGCGAGGCCCTCGGTGCGGCTGTCCGGGGTGATGTGGCGGGCACCGTCGGGCGGACGCAGGTGGGTGATGGGTTGGGGAGCGGAGGCGTGGAAGAGGGTTCCCTGATGGTTGGCGGGAAGGAATCCCGAGGTGAAGGCACTGCGGCCGTTGTAAGGCAGGCCGCGGACATCCGGCAGGGCGACGAAGGCGGGGACATTGTCGGCCAGGCTTCCGAGGGCGTGGGAGATCCAGGCACCGGCACAAGGGAAACCGGGAAGGGAGAATCCGCTGGTCTGGAGGTAGGAAGCGGGACCGTGGACATTGGACGACGACTGCATGGCCATGAGGAAGGCCATGTCATCCACGTGCCGGGCGAGGTGAGGCAAGGCGCTGCTGACCCAGCGACCGCACTGCCCGTGTTGCGCCCACTCGAACGGACTCTTCATCAGGGTGCCGGGAACGCTGACGGTGGCCTCGACCCGCTGGCCCGCGCCGGGGTCGAACTTCTGGCCGTGGCGGGCGATCAACTGGGGCTTGTGATCGAACAGGTCGCACTGGCTGGCGCCGCCGTTCATGAAGAGTTGGATGACGCGTCGGGCGCGGGGGCGGTTCGGCGGTGGGACCGCGCCCTGGATTTCCTGGCGCGTCAGCGCGGCGAGCGCGATCCCGCCGAGGCCGGTGCCGAGGCTGCCGAGGAAATCGCGTCGGCTGAAAGGGGAACGGTTCATGGCTCAGTCCAGGTAGAGGAATTCATTGCTGTTGAGCAGCAGTTGGGCGGCATTGGCCAGACCGTGACGTCGGATCTGGGTCGCGAACCGGGTGCGCCCTTCCGGATCCACCGTCCGCAGGAGGATCTGTTGAAAGGCGATTTCGGCCTGGGTTTCCGGGGTCTGGGCGCGGGCGGCGATCCGGGCGGCGAGGTGCTCGGCCTGGCGGATTAGGAAGGGGTCGTTGAGCAGGGCAAAGGCCTGCACGGCGGTGGTCGAGACACTGCGGACGGGGGTGGTGATCCCGCCATCCGGGCAGTCCAGGGCGTCGAGGAACGGGTCGGGCACGGTGCGGAACTGGAACCGGTAGATCGCACGCCGGCGTGCGGCCGGGGAATCGGGATCGAAGTGTTGATAGTCGAGGAAGGCGGGATTGCCACCGGGCATGAAGGTGGCATCGCCGCGGGAGAGGAACTGCACCGCCGGGGGCCCGCCCTGGGTCAGGTCGAGTTGACCGCTGAGGGCGAGCAGGGTGTCGCGGACCTGTTCGCCCGACAGGCGCGGCCGGTTCTGACGCCAGAGCAGACGGTTGTCGCTGTCGACGGCGGTGCCCTGACGGGCGAGGGAAGTCTGCTGCCAGGTCTCGCTGGTGAGGATCAGCCGATGCAACGCCTTGAGCGATCCGTGGGCTTCGTCCCGGAACCAGACGGCGAGCCAGTCGAGCAGTTCCGGGTGGCTGGGCGTGCCGCCCATCCGCCCGAAATCGTTGGGGGTATCGCACAGGCCCCGGCCGAAATGATGGTGCCAGACCCGGTTCACGATGCTGCGCCAGGTGAGCACGTTGCGCTCGTCGGTCAGCCAGAGGGCGAGTGCGGCGCGGCGGGCGGATTCGTCGGCGTCCGCTGGGACGTACAGGCGGGAATCCAGACCCGGGATGCAGGCGACGGTGCC
>CAMCFL010000321.1 GCA_945873715.1 Akkermansia muciniphila | reverse complement strand
GATTCTCGGTGCTGCCGATGTACTCGTCGTGGTTCCCCTTCACCACCGGGATGTTCATTCCGCGGATGATGTCGAGGCACTCCTTGGGGTTTGCGCCGTAGCCGACGACGTCACCAAGGCACACCACATGAGTGCAGCGTTGCTGCTTGATGTCTTCCAGCACCACCTGGAGTGCTTCCAGATTGGCATGGATGTCGGCAATGATTCCGTATCTCATCAACGCACGATCTCGAACCCGCGGAACTGGCCGCTTGGTTCTGCCCAAAGCTCCTGTTCGTCCCGGATCATTGGCCCAAGGCCACTCTCGCGGATGGCAGTCCGGAACTCCTTGAGTTCCGCTTCCAAACCCTCGGCAACCAACTCAACCCGCCCATCGGGTAGGTTTCGAATGGTCCCGGTCACCTCAAAACCGGAGGCAACCTGGCGGGTCTGGTAGCGGAAGCCCACCCCCTGCACACGGCCGGAGTAAAGGACCTGCATGCGGCGGCGGTTCATCCGTCTTTCATCGCCTCCACCCGTGGCCCGTAACGATACGGATCACAGGTTTCGACAGAGCGGTGACTAAGCCATATCCATGCCGTTGCCCGCAAATCTTTTGTCGAAAGGACGCCTTTCCTGCTTCCTTCGTCCCGAGGCTTGTTTCCTCGGCCGGTTTTCCGTTTCTTCGGTCGGTGCGTTCTTCTGCCCTCAAATCCGTCCGACGCCTGGTGGTCAAGTTGGGGACCGGGGTCCTGACCGATTCCCGGAAGCGTCCCGACCTGGTCCAGTTTGCCCAATTGGTCTCGCAGGTCGCGGCCTTGCGGGCATCGGGACTGGAGGTGGTCCTGGTGACGTCCGGTGCCGTCGGTGCCGGCATGGGCGTGCTGGGATATGAGACGCGTCCGGGAAGTCTGGCTGAGCGTCAGGCCTGCGCGGCGATCGGGCAGTCGCGGTTGATGGCCACCTACGACAGCCTCTTCCGTCATTTTGACCAACCGATCGCCCAGGTCCTGCTCACGCATGAGGATCTGGCCGACCACGAACGGCATCTGAACGCCCGCAATACGTTGCTGACGCTCCTCAAGCGCGGGGTGCTGCCCATCGTCAACGAGAACGACGCGGTCTCCGTGACCGAGCTCAAGTTTGGCGACAACGACCGTCTGTCGGCCTTGGTTGCCAGCCTGCTTCCTGCCGACCTGCTGGTGATCCTCACCACGGCGGACGGATTGATCGATGGCTTCGGGACTCCCCAGGCGCGACTCCTGGAGACGGTCGAACGGATCGACGAACGCATCGAGGCCATGGCAGGTGGCACGACCAGCGTCACCGCCACCGGGGGCATGGCCACCAAGATCACCGCTGCCAAGATCGTGGTCCGGTCCGGGATTCCCCTCGTGATCGCTCCCGGTCGTCGGCACGACGGTCTCGCCCGGATCCTCGCCGGCGAGGCGGAAGGCACTCTTTTCCTCCCGGTCCACGGCAAGCTGCCCAGCCGCAAGCGCTGGATCGCCTTTTACCATCACGTCCGGGGTACCCTCCACGTGGACGTCGGGGCGGTGCGGGCCCTGGTGGAACAGGGAAGGAGCCTGCTTTCGCCGGGGATTGCCCGGGTTGAGGGCGAATTCGCGGTGGGCGATGTGGTTCGCCTTTGTGGTCCCGACGGCCGGGAACTGGCCCGTGGCCTGACCCGGTTCAACGCCACCGCCCTCCGTGCCGGAGCCACCGATCGTGGCGAGGTCATCCACCGGGATGATCTGGTCATCCTCTGAAGCGCGGTTCCGAATCGCAATTCCAAGCCCATGCCCAAACCTCCCTCGACCCGGCTCGCCCCGATCCGTCAGGTCCTCGAAGTCATGGCCGCGCTTCGGGCGCCGGACGGGTGTCCGTGGGATCGCGAGCAGGATCACCGGACCCTTCGCTGGCACGCGGTCGAGGAAGTGTACGAGTTGCTCGACGCCATCGAGGCGGGCGATGAGACGGAGATGGTGGAGGAACTTGGCGACCTCCTGTTGCAGGTGGTCTTCCACGCCCAGTTGGGGAGCGAGCGGGGGGCGTTCGATTTCGACGCAGTCTGCCGGTCTCTCGTGGAAAAGCTCGTCCGGCGGCATCCGCACGTGTGCGGTGAGGTCCAGGTGAAGGACGTCGATCAGGTCTGGGCCAACTGGGAACGCATCAAGCGGGCCGAGAAGGTGGGATCGATCCGGGAGCGGAAGTCGGCCTTGGATGGGGTTCCCCGGCGGATGCCTTCCCTGATGCGGGCACAGAAGCTGGTGAAGAAGGCGACGAAGGCGGGATTGACCTCGGGAGGCCGGCGCAAGGTGGATCAGGGAACGGTGGGCAAGCAGTTGTTCGATCTCGCGCAGGCCTGCCAACAGCAGGGTTGGTCCGCCGAAGAGTTGTTGCGGTCCGAGATTGCCCGACGGGAGAAGGAATGGCGGAGCCGGGAGAACTCGGAGAGTTGATCCCGGGTAAGCTGGCCGCTTCACGGCGGGAGCGGAACCGCTTACGATGGCAGGCATGCATCCCGTGCCCCTCAAGTTTCCCTTGGTCATCCGACCGTTTTCGTGCCCCGGCGTTTCCGTGCTCATGGGCGTTCTTGCCGTCTCGGTTTCCCTGAGTGCGGACACCGACTGGCCGCAGTTCCGGGGCCCGCGCGGCGACGGGGTGGCCCGGGATTCAAAGCCACCGGTGGAATGGGGCGAAGGGAAGTCGGTCCGCTGGTTCACGCCGGTCCGCGGCAAAGCCTGGTCCTCTCCGATCGTCCAGGACGGGCGGGTCTGGCTGACCACGGCCAACGACAAGGGAACCGAGCTGTTCGTGGTGTGCGTGGATGCCGCGAGCGGCAAGACCTTGATCGACCGGAAACTCTACGACATCGAGCGTCCCCAGTTCATCCATGCCTTCAATTCGGGTGCGTCCCCCTCGGCGGTCGCGGCCGGGGGGCGCGTCTGGGTGAGCTTCGGTTCGCCGGGGACCGCCTGCCTGGATGCCAGGAGCGGTCAACTCCTGTGGGAACGCCGCGACCTGGAGTGCAACCATTACCGGGGTGCGGGTTCGTCACCGATCCTCCACGACGGCCGTCTCTATCTCAATTTCGATGGCAGCGACCGGCAGTACCTCGTGGCCCTCGACGCGACGACTGGGCGCACGGTCTGGAAGGTCGATCGTTCGGTGGACTACAAGGATCTCGGGCCCGATGGCAAACCCGAGAGCGAAGGGGACTGGCGGAAGGCCTACGCCACCTGCCAGGTCGCGGAACTGGGCGGCGTGACGCAGTTGCTCAGCCAGGGGGCCAAGGCCTTCTACAGCTACGATCCGGGCACCGGTCGTGAGCTGTGGCGGATCGAGGAACGCACCAGCCACTCGGCAGGGACCCGGCCCGTGGTGGGTGGGGGATTGATCTTCTTCCCCAGCGGTTGGTCTCAGGGCCAGTTGCTTGCGATCCGTCCAGGCAAGGCGGGCGAAGTGCTGGACGTGAACGGTTCCGAGACCAACTCGGGTTCGCTTTCGGTGGCCTGGCGTTCGAAGCGGAACGTCCCAAAGAAACCGGCGCTCCTGCTGGTCGACGGCCTGTTGTTCGGGATCGATGACAACGGGGTGGCCACCTGTTGGGAAGCCTCGACCGGCACCTCGCTCTGGAACGAGCGCGTCGGCGGCAATTTCTCTGCCTCGCCGGTGTGCGCCGACGGACGGATCTATTTCTGCAGCGAGCAGGGCAAGACCACCGTGGTGGCCGCCGCCCGGGAATTCCGCAAGCTGGCGGAGAACCAACTGGGCGACGGCTACATGGCGTCGCCCGCCATCATCGGCAACGCCCTGCTGCTCCGCAGCAAGTCCGGCCTGTATCGCGTTGAGTGACCGCCTTCCCATCCCGCCATTGCCACCGACTCCGTTGGGAGGTCCCATGGGCTCCATGACCGAATTGCAGAACGCCCTCGCCACGATCCAACGCGATCTGGATGCGGCATCCGCCGCCGGGACCGGCAGTGCCTGCTGGCGGATGGATCGCGTCCACGTCCGGCTGGGCCTCGAATGGGTGCCGGGGGCGGACGGACAGGGATGCTGGCATCCGGCATCGGGTCCGTCGCCGCATGGGCTGGATCTCGACTGGGTTCGGGGCGGTGGGCTCGTCTCCGATGTGCCAGCCGGCTCCGGGTCCGTGCCTCAGACGACGCCGGCGGAGGGCGCACTGACTCCCATGATGCAAAAGCTTGAGGCGGCTTTTGGGCCCCCGGGATTTGACAGTGCTGCGCGGGCGACGGTGTTTTGCGAGCTGGCTTCGGAGGTCGGGTTGGACGCGGTGGTTGGCCTCCTGGAGGCGTTGGTCGAGAAGCGGACCAGTCCCGACCCCGGGATCGAGCGGGCGCGTCCGAGTGTGATGCGGTTGCTGGAACGGGGCCCGGCGGGCGTGGGCTCGGGAGCGCAGATCCTGATGCGGCTGTTCCGCGAGCACCCGAAGGAATCGATCCTCGAAGCGATCGGGTCGCACTGGCGATACGGGACCGGTCACGATCTGGGCGGGGATCGCTGAACGGGCGTCGTGCGCCTACCACTGGGCAATCTCGGCGCGGAGCGGAGCGAGATCGGGGTCGTCCATGGCCATCTCGCGGAGGTGTTCGATGCCCTTGAGCTTGAGGGCGCGTCGGAGCCACTTGCGGGCCGTGTCGAGATCCCCGAGTTGACAGGCGTAGCAGGCGAGGTTGTAGGGGATGATGGATTGATCGGGGAAGAGTTCGACCGCCTTCAGGAGGTTGTCCCGGGC
>CAMCFL010000320.1 GCA_945873715.1 Akkermansia muciniphila | reverse complement strand
GCCACCTACCTCGGTGCCCTCCATGCTGCGGATCAGGCCGACTGGCATCCGCTCGCCGCCATCTGGGAACAACGCCTCACCACTCCGCTCGGCGAAATGGAATTGCCGTCGGAAGGCGCTGGCTGGCCGCCTTGGCACCGCTGCGAGCCTCGATGAAATCCTACCTTTGACTTGGCAAGGACACCGTTGCCCCCCTCAAGAATTAGGCAAGCCGGTAGAGCCGGATTGGTGACCGCTGTCCCTTGAGATCAACCAGACCCAGATCCTCAACCGCATGCTCCCCGTTGAGGAACACCTTCACGGCCTCACTGACCAGCATTTGTGACTGGAACTGTTTGTTCGCTGCCTCGATCCGGGCCGCCACGTTCACGACGTCGCCGATGATGGTGTACTCCTTGCGCTGCATCGCTCCGACCGTGCCGGCCATGACCTCACCCTCATGGATGCCAATGCCGATCCGCGTGGTGTGGATGGCAGCGCTTTCAGAAAGTCTGCGGATCTCGGTGAGCAGGTCAAATCCTGCCTTTACAGCGTGAACCCCGTGCCCCGTGTCATCCGCCGGAGCGCCGAAGATGGCCATGAAGCCGTCGCCGAGGAACTTGTTCACGATTCCGTTGTGCCGGTGAATGATATCGACCATAGGTCCGAACAAAGCATTGAGGTAACTCATGACCTCCTCCGGTTCCCGATGATTTGCGAAGTCACTGAAGTTGCGAATGTCGACAAACATCACCGAGACACGACGCACTTCTCCGCCAAAGCCTGCTGGGTATCGGAGGACCTTGTCGACCACTTCAGCCGAAACGTACTGACCGAAGAGACTGATAGTTCGACTTCTTTCCTCCGACGATCTCAACGCCGATTCCAACTGACCTCGGATCTGCGCCGCCACGAACGCGGCGATGACTCCAGCCATGAAGAGGAGTCCAGCCAGCGCAAGGTGGTGTCCCGGGTCCGCCAGGAGTGGGGCCGAGGATGCCATCGTGCTCGAGGGCAACAGAATGACCGATATCAAGGCATATTGGACCGCAGCCACCGCACCACTGAACACGCAAAGTCTGTAGTCCAGTTGCAAGGCCGACATGATGATGAACAGGTAGTAGAAGCGCGAAGGTGCAGCAACCAACGCTTCCAATGGGCCAAATACGGTCGAAGCAATAATCAGTGTCGCGGTTGGCAGGCTCGTCTCGATGAAGACGTGGATGAACCGGGGGCATATCCCGGGAATCTGACCGCGCCGCAGAAGGCGTCCCACCCAAGCCAGTACCGCCCCCTCATACACCATGGCCATGACGAACAGAATCGCCACGTAGGGAGCCTGCTCACGGAAAGCCTTCATCGTCGTGTCGGTCATGCCGCCTGGCACGATGCTCAACATTAAAAACGCACTAAATGCGGTCGCCAGGAACCCAAGGATCAGCCGGAGCCTCCGTTGTTCACTTCGGAGCGTTTCCAGCGCGAGTGTCATCCGAAAGCAGCTCTCCGAATCAGTGTCTGGTGTGGCAAGAATCACAGTATTTATGTGTTATGAAGAATCCATCTGTTATCAGAAGCCTGACTGCTCGGCAAGGGGCGGATCAAATCCTTGAGGAAAGGAGCCAATGGAGTCAGTCCAGTATTATTTGCATTTGTTCCGCATCCACCCCACGAACTCCTCCAGTTCCGTTCGTTCCCCGGCCCGTCGCCAGAACCGCCTCACTCCCTGCGCCAAGGACCCGTATTTCACCCCAGGCAGCTTCCCAGCCCCTTCCCTGAGGTCGGTCCGTCGGCATCGCACCAGCAGGTGGTAACGGTTGTCCATCAGGACAAAGGCGTGAACCTCGGTCCCGAACCGCTCCGGCAATTCCGAAACCAGTCCGAGGAATACCCGTCGATCGTCGTCCCGGCGAAAGAGGGTTTCCCCGCCGTTCCCACGGCTCATCACATGATACCAACCATCCACGACATGGATGCGAAGCGGTCTTGCCATCCGGCGAGACTGAGCGTCGGTGCCAAATTGGAAATACTACGGGACTGACCCCATCGTCCCCCCTGACCGCCGGTCTGCAGATCCAAACCCCCATCGACCCCGGCGGGGTCGCGCTTCCTCCCTCTCCGCCTGTCGCCTGCCCCACGGGACAAAAGCCGCGTGCACCGCCACCGACCCACGAACTTCGCCACGCGACCCGGGGTGCGCGTGGCGTCACACACAGCATTGGCCCCGAGAGGTCTCTCGGCCATGGATGCTCCAATCCTTCCCAGCCTCGCGAACGGAATCGCCAAGGGTCTCCCCCTTCGCCTCGCGATGCCTCAACTGCCTCAATCATACACTTTACAGATCTTCCCCATTGACCCCTTCCACCCACAGCTTCCGCTGTGGGCTACATTCCATCGGTACTCCGCACCTGCCCTGAAAACCTCCAGTCGATACCCTTCTTCCTGCGGTGGGGGCAGTGTCAAGATGCGCCCCGCTTCTGATGCCTGATAATTCGGTCTTGTCCGTCTACGCCAAGAACACCACCTTCCAAAAACTCCCTACGGATCGAAGCGCTGACACTGGCCCCCCTCGCGCCCCCAGAATGTCCATGAATTCAGCGGTGGGCACGCGTTGGACCAGTTCCAGAAACATTCTCAGAGGCGTCGATGCAGTGGGTGGGGCGTGGTTGCCCGGAGAATACAACGACATGCAAACCACAGGGTCGACCTACAGAAAAACCTTGGATCTGACCCGGCCCGACCCGGCCAGTCTCTGGGTGTCGGTGGATGAACATCCGGACGGCACCAATGATCCTCCCATGGCGCTCGTCGGCTCGAGAATGAATCTCCCTCACAACCAACCCGCCAACAATCTCAACTCAAACCTCTCCAACTCGCGAAACTAAGAGATGGTTCCAGAATCAACTGACCTACCAAAACCAAGAATCATGAAAATAAACATCCAAATACTGGGGCGCTTCAGCGCCATGCTTTTGCTCCTGGCTGCGACGGCTGGATCGGTTCGTGCGGCCGATCTCGTGGCCAAGAGCTTCGATACGGGCATTCAGGAGTTCGGCGGGGGCTGGGATGCGCCCAAGGTTTACACGTGGGATGAAACCCGAGATGGCCAAACCAATGCGCTCTCGGGCAGCTTGCAGGTGGACGTGGATTTCAGCAGTAACGCCAACTCGACGCTGCAAGCGAATCTGAATGTTGCCAGCTTCGCCACTTACGACAAAGTGCGCTTGAGCGTATACCTCGACCCCACCAATATTCCGAATGGCAGTGGTCACTTCGGAAATATTACCGTCCGAGTTCGTCCCGGTTGGGCTTGGCCGGGCAACGTGGTTGATCTCGGAAACATCACCAACACCGGTTGGACACATTTTGAGAAGGCACTGGGCGCAGGCCTTACCTCAAGTTCGGGATTGAACATTCATTGGAACAGCGGAGGGTTTAATGATACCCGCACCCTCTGGTTGGATAATCTGGTCTTTGTTGAAGCGCTCGCCCCGCCCGCCCCGCCAACTCTGGCGATCAAAGCCGTGAAGCCGGGTTTGGAAATCCGGACCGCGGGTGATCCTGATTACAGTCGGAGGAATGTGGCAACCGCTGATCTACTTGGGGCGGCGTTGTCCTGGTTGACCTCCACTGGGGCGGTGACCTACGCCATGACCGTCAACGAATCTGTGGAGGCGGATTCTTCGGGTTATGCGGCCAACCTGATGCTTGTTGCCGGCACGGATCTCACCATCAATACCAGTCCCGACTGGAGTCAGCCCAGCGGTATCTTCCTGGAAGCCAAGCAGGCCGCCAATGGCACTTATGATGTTGACGTACGCTACAAGACCGACGCTCCAAACAGTCATGGAATTCGCTTCACGGCTCCCGGCTTGCTGATTGAAAGGACGAACACGACCCTCACCTCACTCGTGGGCACCTGGTCGCTGACGTTGAGCAACGATACGGTGGTCCTCAGTGGCCCGGGTGGTATCAGTGGCAGTGCGGTTCTGCCGGCGGATGCGCTGCCCTTCTTCGGGGCGGGCAACAATGTCTGGGCCTTGTTCGGTGCGCAGCCCTATACCCGCAACAACCGGACGCTCTCGCTCAGCCGGGTTCAAATTTCAGGACCGAGCGACTTCACCGGCGGGGTTGACCAGATTTTCACGACTTCGGATGCCTTGGATCCCAATCTGCGCGCCCTGCAAGAAGGATCGGGCGGTGTTGTTCTCAAACCCACCAACACGACTTGGCGTGTGTCATGGGGACTGCCGGACACCGGCATGCATCTCTGGTCGGCTTCCACTTTGTCGGCCGCCAATTGGACTTACACCGGGTTGGAACCGATCACACAAGGAACCCAAAGAACCGTCTTCACCACCAATGTCACCTCGACGGCGGGCTATTTCCGATTGCGGAACAGCGGCCCAACGACCCCGGCGTACTTGTTGGAGTCATTTGAATCCACCTCGCCGTTTCCGGCCGCCTCCGCGCCTTACTTCAACTTCGAACCATCTGCGACCGCCGGGGTGACGGAGGGTGCGAGCAGCCTGTATGTCAGCTACGCGAGCAACTCGACCTGGGCGTGGCAAACCAGCACCGATTACGGGGCTGCGGCCTATGATGCCTGGAAAACCCACAAGAAGATCGTGTTCGATCTCCACCGGGCGGCGTTCACGGATGGTTGGAATCTCGAAATGGCTGTGGCGATTGATGGCACCATGGGCTGGAATCAGAGCCAAGTGGTGAACTGGGCCTGGCTCAACGCCGGTAGTTCAACCACGGAAACCATCACATGGGA
>CAMCFL010000319.1 GCA_945873715.1 Akkermansia muciniphila | reverse complement strand
GTCACCTTCGACATCGATGCCAATGGCATCCTGAATGTCAGTGCCAAGGACCTCGGAACCGGCAAGACCCAGAAGATCGTCATCACGGCTTCGTCCGGATTGTCCAAGGACGAGGTCGAGCGCATGCGGCGGGATGCCGAGGCCCATGCCGACGAAGACAAGGCGCAGCGCGAAGAGGTGGAGTTGCGCAATGAAGCCGACAACGTGGCCTACCGCGCCGAGAAGTTCGCCCGAGACAACGGGGAGAAGCTCGGTGGCGACAAGGCTTCCCTCGAGGAGGCGGCCAAGTCGGTGCGCGATGTCCTCAAGGGCAGCGACACGACGGTGATCCGTTCATCGGTGGACCGGTTGAACGAGGTCATGCAGAAGGCGGGAGAAGCGCTCTACGCCAAGGGCGGCGGGCCTGCCGGAGCGGAAGCTCCCGGGGCGTCCGAGGCGGGCGCATCCAGTGACGGTTCCGCGAAGGCGGGAACGGATGACCAGGGGCCGATCATCGACGCCGAGGTCGTGGAGGAGAAAAAGAAGTGATTTCAATTTCGGAGCCGGTGCCCGCCACGAGGTGGGCATCGGTACCGGCTTTTCCCGCTGGCGAGTGCTGCGGGAGTTGTTTCCAGAGGTAAACGCAAAGATTAGAAACACGTTATCAGTCATATGGGACTCAATGTGAAACCGCTCGGCGACCGTGTGCTCGTCGAGCACGTCGAGGAAAAAGAAACCAAGAAGGGTGGAATCATCATCCCTGACTCCGCCAAGGAGAAGCCGACCGAGGGCGTGATTCGCGCTCTGGGAACCGGCAAGAAGAATGATGACGGCAAGGTGCTGCCCTTCGAGGTGAAGGTCGGCGACCGCGTCCTCGTATCCAAGTACGGTGGCACCGAGATCAAGGTCGACGGCAAGGAGTACAAGCTCCTGAACGCCGACGACATCCTCGCTGTGATCGACTGATCCGCTGTTCCCATTTCAAACTACCACGTTCAACTGCTGACTAGACATGGCTGCCAAACAATTGCTGTTCGATGAGGTCGCCCGCCAGGAACTCCTGCGTGGCGTCGAGATTCTCGCGAAGGCCGTCAAGGCCACGCTCGGTCCCAAGGGCCGCAACGTCGTCATCGACAAGAAGTTCGGTTCTCCCACGGTGACCAAGGACGGTGTCACCGTTGCCAAGGAGATCGAACTGCCGAATCCCTACCAGAACATGGGCGCCCAGATGGTGCGCGAGGTTGCTTCCAAGACCTCCGACATCGCTGGCGACGGCACCACCACCGCCACCGTGCTGGCCGAAGCGATCTATCGCGAGGGCCTGAAGCACGTCACCGCCGGTGCGAACCCCGTTTCGCTCCAGCGCGGCATCCAGAAGGCCGTCGACGCCGCTGTGGACCAGCTGGCCAAGATCGCCAAGAAGGTGAAGGACAAGGAGGAGATCAAGCAGGTCGCCACCGTTTCCGCCAACTGGGACACCACGATCGGCGAGATCATTGCCGACGCGATGGACAAGGTCGGCAAGGACGGCACGATCACGGTCGAAGAGGCCAAGTCCATCGAAACCACGCTCGACGTGGTCGAGGGCATGCAATTCGACAAGGGCTACCTGTCCCCGTACTTCGTGACCAACGCGGAGACGATGGAAGTGAAGCTCGATGACTCCTACATCCTGATCTACGAGAAGAAGATCTCGAACCTCAAGGACATGCTCCCAGTCCTCGAGAAGGTCGCCAAGACCGGCAAGCCCCTCCTCATCATCTCGGAAGAGGTCGAGGGCGAGGCGCTCGCCACGCTGGTCGTCAACAAGCTCCGCGGCACCATCAACGTGTGCGCCGTGAAGGCTCCCGGCTTCGGTGATCGCCGCAAGGCCATGCTCGAAGACATCGCCATCCTCACCGGTGGCAAGTGCGTGACCGAAGATCTCGGCATCAAGCTCGAGAGCCTCGATCTCGCTGACCTCGGCCGTGCCAAGACCATCGTCGTCGCCAAGGAGAACACCACGATCGTCGAGGGCAACGGCAAGAACACCGAGATCCAGGGCCGCGTGAACCAGATCCGCCGCCAGATCGAGGAAACCACCTCCGACTACGACCGCGAGAAACTCCAGGAGCGCCTCGCCAAGTTGGCTGGCGGCGTGGCCGTCATCCATGTCGGTGCCGCCACCGAGACCGAGATGAAGGAGAAGAAGGCCCGCGTTGAGGACGCCCTGCACGCAACCCGTGCGGCCGTCGAAGAAGGGATCGTCGCCGGCGGCGGCGTGGCCCTCATCCGCACCATTCCCGCCATCGACGCCCTCAAGCTGGAGAACGCCGACGAGCAGACCGGTGTCAGCATCGTCCGCCGCGCGGTCGAAGCACCGCTCCGTGAACTCGCCAGCAATGCCGGCGTCGAAGGCAGCCTGATCGTTCAGGAGGTCAAGCGCCGCAAGGGCAACGAGGGTTACAACGTCGCCACCGGCGCCTACGAAGACCTCGTCAAGGCCGGCGTGGTTGACCCCAAGAAGGTCACCCGCTCCGCGCTTCAGAACGCCGCCTCCATCGCCGGCCTGATGCTCACCACCGAGGCTCTCATCACCGAGATCCCCGAGAAGAAGGAAAAGCCGGCCGGTGATCCCCATCACGGCGGCGGCGGAATGGACTACTAAGTCCAACCGACCCCACGGATCCGCTTCGGCGATCTGAATGCAGGCGCAGTCCCTCCAAAGGACTGCGCCTTTTTGCGTTCTTCCAGCGCTTGAATCCTCAAGCTTTGCCGCGCCGTTCCCAAGCTGGCCCCCACGATGATTACCGGGACCTCCGCGGGGCTGCCGAGGACCTGGGCTTGCTCCAGGAGATTGGATCCCGGCTCGCCACCGGACGCGACTGGCCCCAGTGGAAGCCGGGCAGCGAGTTCAAGTCCCGGGAATGCCGGGGGCGCGCCCTGCCTTGACCGGGCTCTTCAGCCGCCGGTCATCTCGCGGATGGGCTGGATCCCATTGTCGACCAGGAACTGCGGCCGACCCGTGAGGTCCGGAAGCGTCACCTTGTTTACATCCAGTCCAAGCGCCTGATACAGGGTCGCGTGGACTTCGCCGAACTGGACTGGACGGCTGTCCGCTTCGCCGCCGAGACGGTCGGTGGATCCGATAACCTGTCCGTGGCGGAGACCACCCCCAGCCATGAGTGTGCAGCTGACGCGAGGCCAGTGGTCGCGTCCTCCGTCCTTGTTGATCGTGGGAGTGCGGCCGAACTCACCCCAGACGACCACCGTGACGTCCTTTTCCAGGCCCCGGTCGTGCAGGTCATCGAGCAGGGCGGAAAGTCCCCGGTCGAGAAGGGGGAGGTCCTGACGGAGTGCTCCGAAATTATCGCCGTGATGATCCCATCGGCTGAAGGCGAGGGTGACACAGCGGGCCCCCGCCTCGACGAGACGCCGGGCCATGAGGAAATGCTCCATCAACTTGGGACCGCCATCATCCCGGTTCTTCGGGTCACCCTTTCCGTAACGCTCCACGACACGCCGATCCTCCTTGGCCAGGTCGAGTGCCTCCACCAGTCGACTGGAAGTCAGGATCCCGAACGCCTGCTGGTTGTAGGCGTCCAGGCCTTCCATGGTTCCGCTCTGATCGACTGCCCGACGGAAACCATCGAGGGACGCCAGCAGGGCACGACGATCGCCGAGGCGGTCGAGGGTGACCCCGTTCAAGACCATGTCATCCTGTCCACCGCCCTTGTTGATCTCAAAGGGCGCGTGGGCGGCCCCCAGGAAACCGGCCCTCCCGTTGTCGGCCCAGGGCACATGCCCCATCTTGGGTGCCAGGCCGAGGAACGCGGGCATCGCCGCATCCCCTGGGCCCAGGAGCTTGCCCACGCAGGAACCAAAGGCGGGCCATCCCCCCGGCGGTTGGTTGCGGGGGTGCCGGCCGGTGTGACAGGTGATGGCGTCGTGCCGGTCCTCGGCACCCACCATGGATCGGATCAGGGTGTAGCGATGTGCCTGCTTCGCGATCAAGGGCAGGTGCTCGCAGATGCGGATGCCCGGGACGCTGGTGGAAATCGGGCGGAACTCACCGCGGATCTCGGCTGGGGCATCCTCCTTCAGGTCGAACATGTCCTGATGCGAGGGGCCCCCCGGCAGGAAGATCATGATCACCGCCTTGTGCTGCCGGGAGGCGGATCGCAACCCCGCTGCCGCCTCGGCCTGCAAAAGCCCGGGCAATGCGAAGCCGCCGAGCCCGAGCGAACCGATGCGCAGGAAGTTGCGCCGCGAGACTCCGTCGCAGAAGCCGGACTGGGTGGGCCGTGGGCCGAGGATCGTTAGCATGCGTTCCCGGGAAAAGTGGTAATCCCAGTCAAAGTCCCGCGGCATCCCTTCTGGGTCAAGGCCGGCTTTTGGCCGAATCCGGGGACGGTGCATCGTGAGTTTGTCATGCGTGTAGGCCGCCTGCCCTCAGGCGGCGATGTGAAAACGCCCGCTGAGGGCAGCGGGCCTACATCCATGACAACAAACTCAAGATGCACCCATCCGGGGACGGGCGGCACCTCGGTATCGTGGGTGAAGGGTGAGGATGGGCGGCCAAGGCGGGGCAAGTTGCGATCCAAGATTTCAGTTTCAAGATTCACGGCGGTTCGAGTTCCGCGAAACTCCCGTGAAGCAATGGACGCCCCGCCCGCGGCCCAGATCCCGCGCCGAAGTTTTGACCGCGGATATCGCGGATGACACGGATGGAAACACCTGATGGCGAATGTGCCTGTCGCTTCGGCATTCGCGTTCCTCCGTGCGTCCGCTCCAACCCAG
>CAMCFL010000318.1 GCA_945873715.1 Akkermansia muciniphila | reverse complement strand
CCTGCAGATCATCATCCTGACCGTCTACGACGATGCTGCCACGCGGTTCAAGGCCTTGCGGGCCGGCGCCTGCGGCTACCTGCTGAAACGGGCGCGGCCGGAGGAGATCCTCGAGGCCATCCGCGATGGCGCAACGTGGCGGGGCACCGATGTCCAGCGAGATTGCCCGCCAGGTCGTTGCCGCATTCGAGGAACCGACGCCCGTCGCGGGACCGGACGACGCCCTGTCCCGTCGGGAACACGAAATCCTCGACCATCTTCTGCGGGGGTTTGCCAACAAGAAGATCGCGACACGGCTTTCGATCAGCGTGGTCACCGTCAAGAATCACCTCCGGCATATCTACGGGAAACTCCACGTGCTTTCCCGAACCGAGGTCTTGCTCAAGTTCCGGGACGCCCGGGGGGAACCCGACGGCAGGCCCGACCGCGGTTGAAAGGGACCCGGCGCAGGACGGACGGTGCCGCAGACGGGCCCGTGCCGCGGGTCTGGCATCCGGAAAATGGTTCCTGCGTGCCATATCTGCGCTTGCCTCACGGACACTAATTTGTCAGCTAATCCCCGTCTCACGAAAGCCAGCGCGCTCGCGTATGCACGCGCGCAGCCAAATCCACAACACGTCTCAGGACCGATGAAGAACGACATTTATCCCATAGCGGGCGGACTGCTGCTGGCAGCGCTTTTGTCGCTGCGCGCCGACGCCGCGCCCAACACTTGGAACAACGGTTCGGGTGATTCCCTCTGGAATCTCACCAGCGCGAACTGGACCTCCCCGGCCATTTGGAGCGACGGTGGCGACGCACTGTTCGGCGCAACCGGTGCCGGCACGGTCAACCTTGGCGAACCGATCTCCGCCGCAAGCCTGACCTTCACCGCCCCGGGCTACACCATCACCGGCGGCATCTCGGGCAATCCGCTCACCCTGCTCGGCAATGCCCCCGGCATCACGGCCAATGCCGACGTCAACATCGCGACGACCCTCGAGGGCACGTCCGGCCTGACCATCCAGGGCAATTCGGTGGTCACGTTGTTGGGCGACACGGAAACCGGCAACCACTTCACCGGCGGCACCTTCGTGAAAAGCGGCACCCTGGTCCTCCGCGTCCAGAAAGCCACCACCGCGGGCGTCGAGTACGGCGTCGACAGCATCGAGGCCATCGACGCCGGCGCCACCGTCAAACTGGGCACCATCAACGACGGGTTGGACACCGCCACCAGCAACTCCCGCTCGGCCAACGGCCAGATCACGATCGGCGGCTCGGTCACGCCCCACCGCCTGCACCTCACCGGCGGCACCTTCGATACCAACGGCGACGACAACCAAAACCAGGTCCCGCAGCCCTCCGGCACCGGCACGATCATCAACACCTCCGCCACTTCCCGCGGCATCGTCAAGTTCACCAGTTTCGGCGAGACCACCACGTTCTCCGGCAACATCAAGGACGGCGGCACCACCATCACCCGGGCGTTCAGTGGTCCCGGTTACCAGATGAACGTCGATTCCCAGTCCGGCAGTGCCGGCACGTTGATCCTCGCCGGTTCGAACTCCTTCACCGGGTTCCTGCGCATCGGCAATGGCGGCACCATCATGCTGAGCGGCGAGGGCACCTTGGGCTACCCCGCCCCGATCAACTGCCCGGCCCGCCAGATCATCCAAAACAACGGCACGGTGGATCTCAACGGCACGAGCCAGAAGACCGGGTTCTACAATGCCGGTGCCGGCGCCTCCGTCATCAACAGTGCCGCGGGCACGCTCTCCACCCTGACGCTCTGCTTCAACTGCACGAACCTCACGGTTCCCAGCCAGGGCGGCATCAACTGCAATCTGGCGGACTCCCCGGGACGCATCGGCATCGTCAAGGAAGGCATCGCCATCCAACCGCTCAACGGCGCGGCCAACACCTACAGTGGCGACACCGTCGTGAACGACGGCACCCTGCGCATCGACCAAGCGGGTGCGGTCAGCCCGAACAGCGACTTCCGCCTGTCGACCGCCAAAGGGACGTTGAACCTCAACTACGCCGGCACGGCGCCGGTGAAACGCCTGTTCATCAACGGGCAAGAGCTTCCGAACGGCACCTACGGCTCCAGCACGGCACCCATCTCGGGCACGGGCTTCATTCAGGTCACGGCTTCGACCGCGGTCACCACCCCGCCCACGCTCGGCTTCACCATCACCTCCGGCGACGGCGGCGGGGCCGGCAGCCTGTCCTTCTCCTGGACGGGAGGATTCAAGTTGCAGTACCAGGTCGACGCCACCGGAGCGGGCCTGAACGGCAACTGGACGGACTATCCCGGCGGCAACACGGGCTCCGTGAATGTTCCGGTTTCCAACGACAACTACGGCGTGTATTTCCGCCTGACGCCCTTGCAGTGAGTCCGGCGACGGCCCTTCGGGGTCGTCCCGATTCGCAGGTTTCAATCGCGGTGGCGGGGAGTGCTCTCGGTGGGTGCTCCCCGCCTTTTTTTCGGCACGGTTGCCGACGTCGGGGCCGCACAGGATTCTCCCCTCCATGAAACTCCTCGTGTTCCTGTTCGGTTGCCTCCTCGCCTCCGGGCTGGAACTGCACGTCGATGACGCTGTCTTCGCCTCGGAGTACGACCTTCTCCGCAAACTTTCGCCCGCCATCATCGCGCAACTGTCCCCCGGCCATCCCGATTCCCAGGGGTTCATCGGATTTCACCAGCGCCAGGGACAATGGTTCGAGGCCGGCATCGGCGTGGAACAACCGCTCGCCCCCGTTTCAGCGGCCCGTGACGTGGTGCCACGCCCCGGGCCGGTCGATCCTCAACGGCCTTGCGATGCCGCGAACCTCCGGATGCCCCGCGTGATTGTCAATAATGTAGATCTGACCCCTTTGCTCTCCCTCGCAATCGCCAAACCCTGAATGATCCTGCGGGCGATCTCTCTGCGGCGGGCTGGCGTTACGATGCCCCGGCGCCGGCCCAGCCTGGACCTTTCCACCATGAAGAGCAGGTCGCAGCGGCAGAGGGTCTTCAGGTCCAACCCGTCAGCCTCGTCGAGCAGGAGCTCATTCGCCCGGGGTTCACGCTCATTCGCAGGACGCATGGTGCGGCACCCCAGCACGACCACCTCCGGCTTGGCGTCGATGCGCGCCTGGCAGGACACCAGCACGCACGGATGCTCGCCCAAGAAGTCGGCTGTATAGAACTCCCAGGCCTTCAATCGGCCACCTCGAATCGTTGAGCCCCCATCCACCGGCCAATTTGGGGGCGATCATCGTCCTCGAGACCGTAGAGAACACGTGCCTGCTTCGTCGGGAGCGGAGGCACTGCGGTGACCCGTCCTGAGGGTTTGCGCAATGCCTCGACCGCCGTCGGAAGGCCGAAGGCGATGGCCTGTCTCATGAGTTCGGCTCGGGTGAGCCCGGTCACCTTCGCGGCTTGCGCCAATTCGCGAGCAAGGTTCTCGTCCATGGGCAGCGGATAAACTGCGGTTGCCATATTGGAAACCGATGCAGCCAAGACGGGCAGTCAACGGCCTTGTGGATCCTTCCTCCCACTGGAACCCGCCCCTCCGAAAGTCAGTCAAGCCGAGGAGTCACGTCTCGCCGTGAGGTAGGCGGCGCACGAATCACGCGGACTGCCGCTGCGGATTTCGTGTCCTGAGTGTGATTCGTGGGCACTTCCCCGCTCCTCCGCTGTGAAGACCGGAGAAGGAGCGGCGGCGTAGGACGGCTGGCAAAACCCGATGTCCCGGCGGGCCGCCGGATACCCCCAGTCGACCCCATCCTCACCCCATTCCCTCGCGCACCCGGGCATCGACGACTTCGGGCGGCAATCCCTCCAACCCGCCGGCGTGGCGCAGGCTGACGAACCGATCGCTTCGTGGACGCCAGGTGGGCTCGTGGCTCGGACCCCAGAGCACGAGTCCGCGGACCCCGGTGGCGGCCGCCAGATGGGAGATGCCGGAATCGTGCCCGACGAACAACCGGGCCCCGGCGAGGCGGACCGCGAGCTCGGGCAAGGGCTCGTTGAACACCACGCGCACCCCCGGGAGGCCGTGGGCCAATCGGTTGAGCCGGTCCCCCTCGGCTTCACCCCCGACCAACTCGATCTCCCACTGACCCTCTCTCGCCCAACGCTCCAGCAGTTCGCGCCAGTGCGGCTCCCCCCAGTTCTTCCGCTCGCTGCCACTGCCCGGGTGCAGGATCAGACGATGCGAATCGGGGGGAACCTCGCCGCCCCCGAGCGCCCGGGTGCGGGCGGCTTCGAGCCGGGGACTGGAATCGGCATCGAAGATTGCGAGCTTCTCGACCGGACGCAGCAGCTGCACGGCGGCGTGTTCGCTCCGGGTTTCATCCGGACGATGCGGGCCCACCAGGATCTGGGCCTTGGAAACCCGGGCGATGTTGGTCTGGAAGAACAGGTCGGGATCGTACAGGTACGACAGCACCACGTTGAAGCCGGCGAAGTACTCCGACCAGAAACGGTCAAGCTCCCCCTTGCGCGCAAAGAACCCGGCGAGTCCCCGCGACTCCAGCGCTCGGCTGGCATCCGCATGACCGGAGGCCACCGCCAGTTCGCCGTATTTCGGATAGGCCAACACCTCCAGGTGGGTGTCGGGGAAGGCCTGTCGCAAGGCTGCCAGCACCGGCAGCGTCAGGATGAAATCCCCCAGGGCTCCGCCGCGCACCACGAGCATCCGACCCCGTGCCCGGGGAGACGTTCCCGGGGAAGAAACGGCTCCGGGCAGCTTCCAATTGTTGGGCCAGTTAAATAATTAAATGGATGAGTTA
>CAMCFL010000317.1 GCA_945873715.1 Akkermansia muciniphila | reverse complement strand
CCTGCCCTGACCTCGGCCACCGACCCCGATGCCCTCGCCATCCTCGAGTTCAAGGCCCGCGAAGTCGGAGCCCCCTTCCTCCCCGTCGGCGCGTCCGCCGTCACCCACTTCCATTTCGACCTGGCCCTCCTTGGGGAACACCAGCGATGGAATGGTGCCCTCGCTGCCGCCACCGTCCGCACGCTCCGGTTCCTCCTGCCCGTCAGCGACGACGAGATGGCCCGTGGTTTCGCCGCCGTGCGCTGGCCCGGACGCCTCCAGGTCCTCCGCCGGGGCGAACGCATCCTCCTCCTGGATGGCGCCCACAACCGGGACGGCATCGCCTCGTTGCGGACCGCTCTTGAACGTCACTTTCCCGGCCGTGCCCCCGTGCTGGTGCTGGGCATGCTCGCCGACAAGGAATGGAAAGAGATGGCCCGCACCCTGGGACCGTTGGCAGCGCGGATCATCACGACGCCGGTCGCCAGCACGCGCACCGTCCCCCCCGCCGACCTCAAGGCGGCCTGCCTGGCTTCCGGGGTCACCCGCCCGATCCGCGTCACCTCATCCCTGGCCGAAGCCTTGAGAGGATGCGTCGCGGATCCGTTCGTCCTGGTCGCCGGCTCGCTCTACCTCATCGGAGAGGCCCTCGAACTCCTCGGCGAAGGAACCGCCGCGGCCACCGAACGTGCCCTCAACGAGTGGACACCGCCGAAGTAGGAAAGGGAGAGCTTAGAACCCAGTTGCCAGACGCCAGACCCATCGACCGCAACGTCCCGGTTCCCTTCCCGGACGGCCGCGCACCGAAGGCAATCCGGGCTGACGTCAGGACTCCCTCCCAAGGATCCATTCCCCCGCTTCTCCACTTCTCCGCGCCTCCGCGTGAGATCAGGTTCTCCGCCCCCGCCCCGGCATGCCCGTTCGATGGGACGCGCAGGATTCATCCACCGGTCCGACCCGGTGACGGAGTCCCCTCCCATCCGCGTTGATCCGCGCCATCCGCGGTCCAACCTCCCCTTGCCTCTGACAGCAACGCCAACGAGGTCCACCGAGCCAACTCCACGCCCATCGCGACGCGTCCTGGAGTACCCATGGCGTCCGCCACCGCTTTGGCAGCGGGACTCTCGTCGGCCGCGGGTGCTGCCGTCATTCCCGACCTCGCAAACTGGACCCGCAATGATCGCACCTGTCGTCTGCCGATGCCTTGAGCACCTGAATACTACACTTTACAGATCTGACCCCATTGATTCCCACGGAACCGGCGGCGTGCTTTCGCCAGGCCTCCCCCTCGGGCCGGAGTCGGCAAAGTTCTTCCGCGTAAAGGCGGGTGATTGAGCTGACCGGTTCTGTTGCGAGGGCCCACCGGAGATAAGCCTTGTGAGAAGGAGTGAGAGGGCCATGGGGTCGCCCCCTCAAAATTGCCTCGCCTCACACCGGAGCACGCAGATAAATGGCACCCATGAGATCCCGGTCGTCGTCTCCCCCGGCCCACCACGGCGCCTTCACCCTGATCGAACTGCTGGTGGTCATCGCCATCATCGCCATCCTGGCTGGCATGCTTCTTCCAGCTCTCTCCAAAGCCAAGGTCCGCGCCCAAGGCACCAAGTGCCTCTCCAACCAGAAGCAGCTTCAGCTCGCCTTCGAACTCTATTCGGGTGATTTCCAGGGAAAGTACATGCCCAACACCTACGGAGGCGACGGATGGGTCCGGGGCAGCATCGACAACAACGGTGCCAACGCGTCCAACTGGGATCCTCAGACCCTGCTGAACAAGCAATTCGCCGTCCTCGGTCCCTACACCACTACCCCCGGCATCTACCAGTGCCCCGGAGACTGGACCACCGTCGCCCGGCCGGGGGTGGGACGCGTCCGGCGCATCCGCAGCGTTGCCGCCAGTCAGGCCGTGGGCAGTTGGCCCGACGGGGGCCCGACCATGGGATACTGGCTCGATTCGCGTCAGGAAGGGATCGTCCCGAACAACCGTGGCGGACGCTGGATGGTGTTCGGCAAGGATGGCGACGCTCCGCGTCCTTCGCAGATCTGGGTTTTCATCGACGAACACCCGGCCAGCATCAACGACGGCGGATTCGGCCACCGGATTCCCGACAGCCTCGCTCAGACCGGCGCACGCGGATGGGTCGACTTCCCGGCAGCGTTCCACGGAGGCTCCGGGGCCCTGTCGTTCCTCGACGGCCACGCCGAGCTCCGGAAGTGGCTGGAAAAGCCCCGCGCCGGCCGTGTCGGGCTGGATGGCAAGGTGACCGACTATTCCCGGCTGGACGACGGCAGGTTGGCCAACAACCGGGACATCTGGTGGTTGGCATCGCGGACCTCGACCTCGAAGAGTGGCCAGGATCCGTTCTAGGTGTCGGTCTCGGTGTCAGGCCTCACCCTGGACACTGATTTCGTCCCCGCCGGCTTCGCTCGGGGCGTCGATACTACCCCACCCAAGTTCGTAGCCTGCGTCGCGGCACCCATCGGGACAGAGGGTCACTCCCCGGTGCGGCGGAAAGGGCAAAAGCGGCAGCGGACGATCCCGCGCCCCCGGACAATCCGCTTCCTGGATCCAGTCCGGGACCTCGTTGGTCTGAACTCCGCTTCTCCGCTCTTCCGCGGCGATCCCAAGCCCGACGGCTGCAAGCCCAGTACCCGCAGGCCGCCGGACCCTCCACCAACGTGCTGACCACCGCGTCGGCCCTTGCCTCCAACGAGGCGTCGACCCTACTGGAATCGGAGCGGCCCCGATTGGAGATCCTGCGAACGGACACCCCGGCCTTCCGGAAATGGGTGGAGGCCGGGCGCAATCGAAGGGAGGAATGGTTCCATCAGGCGGCGGGAAGGATCGACATCAGCAATCTACCGCTCCCGACGAGGTGGATGGAGTGGGGGCACGGATCAGGGAATCCCCTAGGCCGATCAGGGCAATGCCCCGCAGCGGAACGGGACTCCCCCCGGTTCCCGGACGGCGGGCAATGACCCTATCTTGCTCTCGTCAATTGCAAGAAAGGTGATGCATGAACTCCAAGGAATCCCTGCTCGAGACCCTCGCCCAATCAAAGATCTATCAGGAGTATGAACGGGCTTTTGGAGACGCGACCGGCCTCCCGTTGACCCTCCGGACTCCGGATGCCTGGCAGGTGGCGCAGAAGGACAACGCCCACCGGAATCCCTTCTGCACGCTGATGGCGGGGCAGAGCCGGAGTTGTTCCGCCTGTCTCCAGATCCAGCAGGAACTTTCCAACAAGGCCTGCGACGGACCGGCGACCACCACCTGTTTCGCCGGCCTCTGCGACACGGCCGTCCCCGTGAAGCTGGGGGACGAAACCATCGGTTACCTCCAGACCGGCCAGATCAGCCTCAAACCTCTGACCAAGGCTGGATTTGGGCGGGTGCGATCGAAGCTGGACGAACTCAAGGTCCCCGGAGATCGCGCGGTCCAGGAGAAGGCGTGGATGGAATCGCAGCAGTTGCATCGCAAGCAGTACGAAGGCGCGGTCCGGTTGCTCAACACGTTCGCCGAACAACTCTCGGCGGTGTCGAATCAGATCGCCATCCGGCAGGCCAACACGGAACCGCCGGCGATCACGCGGGCCAAGGCCTTCATCGCCGAGCACCTGAGCGAGGACCTGTCCCTGGGGGATGTGGCGAAGGCGGTGAACATGAGCCGCTTCTACTTCTGCAAATCCTTCCGCAAACACGCGGGTCTGAACTTCACCGACTACGTCGCCCGCCTCCGGGTCGAGCGTGCCAAGGAACTGTTGCTCAACCCCAACCTGCGAGTGTCCGAGATCGCCTATGAAGTGGGCTTCCAGTCGCTGACGCACTTCAACCGGGTCTTCCGCCGGGTGGTGGGCAAGTCGCCCACCGATTATCGTGGAAAGGTGGCGGTGGGCTGACGCTGCCGGCTTGCCTTGACCCGGCCAACCATCGCCCAATCGCCGACGCGGAGGCCAGCGGACCACCCGGGGCCTCCGTCCTGCATGAAGACCACCGCTGATTCCACCGAAGCCATCGCGGCCCTGCGCGAGAGTGAGGCCCGACTGCGGGCGGTGTTCTCCACCGCCGTCGAAGGCATCCTGACCATCGATGACCGCGGACGGATCGATTCGGTCAATCCAGCGGCCGAGCGGATGTTCGGCTGGACGGCGGAAGAATTGATCGGCCGCAATATCAGCACCCTCATGCCGGAGCCCTATCGGGCTCAGCATGACGGTTATCTCGCCAACTACCTCTCCACCGGGCAACGCCGGGTGATCGGGATCGGACGCGAGGTGTTTGGCCAACGGAAGGACGGGAGCCTGTTCCCGATCGACCTCTCGGTGGGCGAGTTCTCGGTCGGCGGGCGCCGGTTGTTTACCGGGATTGTCCGCGACATCACGGAGCGCCGCCGCCTCCAGTCCGAAGTGCTCCGCATCGGCGAAATGGCGCAGCAACGGATCGGACGGGATCTCCACGACGACCTTTGCCAGCAATTGGCCGGGATCGAGTTCCTTTCCCAATCGCTGGCGAACCGACTGGAAGAAGCGGGCAGGCCCGAATCGGGGGCGGCGGAGGAAATTGCCCGACTGATCCGGTCGGCCGTCGGCTACACCCGGGATCTCTCGCATGGCATGTCGCCCATGCGCCCGGAACCGGATGGACTCCTGACCGCGCTGGAGGAGTTGGCGGCGCGGACCGCCCACCATTTCAAGGTGGAGGTGACTCTTCGCAATGAGACCCCGGTGGCCGTTCCGGACGCCGATGTGGCCACCCACCTCTACCGGATTGCCCAGGAGGCCGTCTCCAA
>CAMCFL010000316.1 GCA_945873715.1 Akkermansia muciniphila | reverse complement strand
CAGCCAATCCATTGACCTCCAGAACCGTTGAAAAGCGCCGCACCAGATCCTGCTGTGGTTCAAAGGCGTGGATCTGCGCCCGGGGCCAGAAGTCCAGGGCCGCCAGGCTGAACATCCCGCTGTTGCATCCCACGTCCAGGATCACGGGTTCCTCCGTGCCGAGCCGTTCAAAGGCGGCCTGAAGCGGAAAGACCCGTTCCACAAAAACCTGCTCGTAGAGCC
This sequence comes from Akkermansia muciniphila, assembly GCA_945873715.1. Lineage (GTDB taxonomy): Bacteria > Verrucomicrobiota > Verrucomicrobiia > Limisphaerales > UBA9464 > UBA6176. The sequence goes on along the minus strand of CAMCFL010000316.1, from coordinate 4,553 downwards.
GCAGTTGGGTGCGATCCCAGACCCGGAGCTCATGGCCCGAGCGGGTATGCAGGCGCAGGGGGCTGTATCGGATCAGCCAATCCCGGAGATGGGCGCAAAACCGGAAGAGCGGGCCGACCGATGCTTTGGAGGAACTCTGAGTCACGCGTAGGGCTGGATGGATCGAAATCTGATTCGGACGCTTTGCGGAAACGCAAAACTGCCTCGGAACGCTCGTTGAACTCCACGGAAATTCCCAGCCCTGAAGCCGGGCGGGCGCATCCTGGGCTTGTTGTGGATGTAGGCCGCCTGCCCTCAGGCGGCGATGTGAAAGCGCCCGCTGAGGGCAGCGGGCCTACAATCGCGACAACAAACTCAGGATGCACCCAAGCCGGGCTGCCAAGGGGAAATACGGATCGAACGACTGGAATCAACCAAGTGCCAGCCCCTCTCTTCTCCGCGTACTCCGCTCCTCCGCGTGAGATCCGTCCAGCGATTCCCGACCTCGCAAACTGCATCCGCAATGATCGCACCTGTCATCTGCTCGATGCCTCGCGCGCCTGAATACTACATTTTACAGATCTGACCCCATTGCCTCTCCCGATTGAATCGAACGTCACTTCCCATCCTCACCGCTCCGGCACCTGACGCGGATGCATCAGGTAGGCCAGCAGATCGCGGGCGTCCTCGGCGGGAACGGATTCCAACAACCCTTCCGGCATCGCCGATTGGTCCAGGGTCTCGATCGACTGGATGTCGCCCCGGGCGGCCACCGTGGATCCCGCCGGTGCCACGACCGTGACGGTGCGATCGTTGGCGTCGCGCAGAAGGCCGGAGAGCACCCGACCATCCTTCATCTGCACCACGCTCAACCGTTGTTCCGCCGCCACCACCGCGCCGGGGTCGATCACGTTCTCCAGGAGATACTCCAGGCTGGCCCGTCCGGAGCCGGTCAGATCGGGCCCGACCTCGCCCCCTTCCCCGTAGAGCTTGTGGCAGCCGGCGCAGGTCTGCTGATAGACGTTGCGGCCGCGGCCCAGTCGCGCCTTGGCCAATTCGGCGGCGCTCATGCGTGACTTCCATCGATCGATCTCCGCCCGCTTTTCGGCGTTGGTAGTCCGGATCGTTCCCCAGACCTTGGCCAACCGGCTGCTCAACCCGGCGTCGCCCAACCTCGCCATCTGCCCCGCATGGAAGGGCGTCAGATCGCTCCGCCGGACTCGTCCCTGCTCGATGGCATCCAACAGGGCTCTGGCATCCGAGGGTCGTGCAGCCAAGGCCGAGAGCACGGTGGGACGTTCCTCCAACCCGAGCCATCGGTAGCGGGCCAGCGTCACTTCCGCTGCCCCGGGTTCGCCCAACTCCAGCAGCGAAACCAAGGCCGTCACCCGCAGGGAACCGTCGTCAGCCAACTTGCGCAGGAGCGCGCCCAGGTCCGGGGCACGGGCTTCGACCAGAGCTCGGATGGCCGAGCGTCGAGTGAGGGGATCACCTGCTGAATCCTGGGCCAGCACCCGGAGTTCGTCGGTCGCCCGACCGTCGCCGAAGACCACGTCCAGTTCGCGGACGATCCGCTGGAGCGCCTCGTCGTTTCCACGGATCACGGGATCTGCGAGCGCACGCCAACTGGGCGGCATGGGAGCGCGACGGATGCCGCGCAGGGCCTCGGCCATGCCCGACAGGACCTCGGTCTGGATCGTTGCGGCCTGCGTGCGGGCCCAGGCCAGCAGGGCGTCCGACTCCGTGGCCCGCGGGCCCATCTCTTCCGCCAGGCGTCGGGCAACAAAACGTCGGACCAAGGGAATCCGACTCGCCTGTGCCAGTTTCCGGATGCGCGCGGGCTCGACCGTGGCGAGGGGTTCGATTCCGTACCAGATCATCAGGCCAAGATTTCGATCGGCGGCATCCTCGGCGCGCCCGACGAGCCCCAACGCGACTTCGGCCCGCGCGACTGCCGGCAACCGTTGCAGGGCCGAAGCGAGGTAGAGACGCACGAGAGCCGACGGATCGTTCCGCGCCATCTTCGCCCAGCGCTGGAACACAGTGGCCTCGGTCTCCGGGGACAGACCTGAGCGGGAAGGTCCGGCCGTGGGGTTGACCCGGATCTGGTCGGCGAGCAAGCGGACCGCCCAACTGCGGAGGTGTTCGTCGTCATCGCCGGTCCGGGCCAACAGCCAGTCGGGGGTGGCGGTGCCGAGGACGTTCAGGGCCCACATGGCCCGCAGGGCACCCCGTCCGGAGTGTTCCTTCTGGAACAGGCTTCGAAGGCGGGTGGCCACCTGCCAGCGCTCCTCCGCTCCGGCACGCGAGGCGAGGACCCGCAACGCCGCCCGGGAAGTCCACTCATTGGCATCGACGACCAGGGGAACCAGATCTTCCGTGTGCATGCCGGCGAAGTCGGGAATCACCGTCGCCCGCGGCGGGCCAAAGGTGAGCTTGAAGATCCGTCCAGAGCTGCGGTGCACGCCATCGTGTTCGTGGCATTCACCGGTATCCGACCAATCCGCGATCGAAACGCCGCCGTCGGGTCCCTGGAGCATCTCGATGCCCCGAAACCACGGATCACCGATCGCGAAGAGGTCGGGCTCATGACGGCCGACATATCCTGATCCCACCCGTTCGAGGCGTTCCCGATTGGCGCGGCGTCCGTGGAGGTTCCAGGTGAAGAGTCCGTCGCGATACGAAGCCGGCCAGTTGGTGCCCTGATAGATCATCAAGGCGGCATGGGCATGGCCCCCGCCCAATCCATCGCTGGCGGCCGCCGCTTTCCCATCGGCGGCGGGACGCGACTTGGTCCAGCCGGCACCGGTGTCGAAGTGGAAATGATCGGCGGCCTGGGGCATGAGGGCATAAGCCCGGGACATCACGTCATCGCCGTGCATGCGCTGGTAATGGGCCCCGGGGATCGCGTGCCAGAGATGCCCGATGACGGTGTTGATGAAGAAGGGTTCGCCCTCGGCGTTCCAGTCCAGGCCCCAAGGATTGGTCGTGCCATGGCTGACGGCCTCGAACACGCGTTGGACGGGATGGTAGCGCCAGACTCCCCCGCGCATCTCGACCCGCTCGGCGTCGGGCTGCCCCGGGAGTCCAATCCGCGCACCGCTGGAAATCCCGATGCGCCCCCACAACCAGCCGTCGGGTCCAAACTTCAATCCGTTGGCAAAGGTATGCCGATTGCCGGTGGTGGTGTGGAATCCATCCAGGACCACCTCGGGCTCGCCATCGGGCAGGTCGTCCCGATTGCGATCGGCAATGTAGAGCAGGCGGGGCGGGCACAGGACGTAGACCCCGTCCACGGTCGGCTCGACGCTGGTGAGGATCTGGGCCTGATCCCAGAACACCTTTCGCGTCTCGGCCCGGCCATCGCCGTCCCGATCTTCGAGGATGACCACCCGGTCCATCAGATTGGTGGCGAAGTTGACCCCGTTCTCGGCGTAGGTGTAGTTCTCGGCGACCCAGAGGCGTCCGCGGAGATCGAAGGCCATGGCCACGGGCTGACGCACATCGGGTTCAGCGGCGACCACGGTGGCGACGAACCCCTCGGGCAGTTGGAACGAAGCCGCCGCCTGCGCCGCGGTCATGGGAGGCTGGCCACCCTTCTCCGAGTCGTAAGGAGTCGGGAAACTTCCCGGCGCGGCTCCAAGGCAAACCCTGCCCAGGAGCAGGAGCATCCATCCACGGGTGAACATGAATGAATCCAATCGCGAACGGACGCGGGTTTGAAGGATCAAGTGAGTTCCGCCCGACTCGGGGGATGCCTCCTGGGTTTGTCATGGATGTAGGCCGCCTGCCCTCAGGCGGCGATGTGAAAGCGGCCGCTGAGGGCAGCGGGCCTACAATCGCGACAACAAACTCAAGATGCACCCAAGCCGGGCTGCCATAGGGGAATCCGGATTGAACGGCTGAGAGGGAGTCAGGGGTCAGGCCTCACTTTTGACACAGCGTTTGCCGCCCGCCGGCTTCGATTGGGGCAACGGGGCCGCCCCACCGAAGTGGGATGCCTGCGTCACGACACCCATTGCCGCAACGGCTCCACCCACTCCAGCGACCATCATCGTCTGTTCTCGGAATCCGCGGTCGATGACGGTCTTGCCATCGATCCCCTTCCCTTGTTGGAACCTTCCCCGCAGAATCGCCGCCATGTCGCTGTCCCGGTGGACCTCCTGCTGCGTTCTCTTCCTCGGCCTGGTCCTGCATCGCGGGATCGGTCTGGCGGCATCCCCCGATTCGGGCGACCCCTGGCTTCGAACGCTCTCGGCCACCCGAAACTTCCAGTTGGGTCGTCCGCTCAAGCCGACCTTCACTCCCGATGGCTCAACCGTCCTGTTCCTGCGGGCCGGGCCGCGCGACCCGCGGCAGTCGCTGTTCGCCTTGGATCTCGGCACCGGGCAGGCCCGGGAGGTCCTCGATGCCACCCGACTGCTTTCCGGAGTCACGGAAGAGCTTTCGGCGGAGGAAAAGGCACGTCGCGAACGCCAGCGCATCACCGCCGGTGGATTGGTTGGATTCACGCTGGCCGAGGACGGACTGCACCTGTTGGTCCCGCTTTCCGGACGCCTGTACTGGGTCGAATG
>CAMCFL010000315.1 GCA_945873715.1 Akkermansia muciniphila | reverse complement strand
AGAACCCAGTTTCCAGAGGCCAGTCGCCAGAGCTGAGTTCCAGATCCCGGTTGCCCGTTGCCAGATCTGGACGACGGGCTCCTGGAGGGACGAGCTCCGCGAGTCCGAAGCTTCCGATCGTCAACCCTCCGGGGTGCATCTTGAGTTTGTCATGGATGTAGGCCGCCTGCCCTCAGGCGGCGATCAGCCAGCGCCCGCTGAGGGCAGCGGGCCTACCATCGTGACAACTTGCTCAAGCTGCACCCAACCTCCCGGACGGCTGGGAGCTTGAATGTTCGATCGGATTGCTGGGACCTTCCCAGCGCCATGAGTCAGAAGAAGGCCGCCAAGGTCTCCCGCAAGTTCCAGTCGTATCCGCGCCTCAACCCGTTGGGCGTGGGGAGCGACATCACCGCAGCCGACCTGATCGACCAGTGTTTCCTCGCCTACAACGGAGGGCGCCTCCGTGAGGCGGCGCAGTTGCTCTGCCGGAAGATGCTGCCGGAAGACGGCTACATCGGGATGTCGCTGACGGGAGCGTTGACGCCGGCGGGCCTGGGCAAGTCCTGCCTGATCCCGATCATGAAGGCGGGGTTTGTCGATTGGATCGTCTCGACGGGGGCGAACCTCTACCACGACCTGCACTACGGCCTCGACATGAAGCTGTACGCCGGGTCGCCCTTCCTGAACGACGTGGATCTCCACAAGGAAGGAGTCATCCGCATCTACGACGTCCTTTTCGACTACAACGTCCTGCTCGATACCGATGCCTTCGTCCGGGAAGTGATCCAGGGGCCCGAATTCCAGCGGCCGATGGGCACCGACGAATTCCATTACCTCCTGGGCAAGTACGTCCATGCGCGGGGCAAGAAGCTGGGCATCGAAGACAGCTCGGTGCTGGCGACGGCGTACGAATGCGGGATTCCCATCTTCACCTCCAGTCCGGGCGACAGTTCGATCGGGATGAACGTGGCTGCGATGTCGATGCGGCAATCGGGCCTGATGTTCGACGTGAACCGCGACGTGAACCAGACGGCGGCGATCGTCTATCACGCGAAGAGCACCGGGCATACCAGTTCGGTCTTCATCCTGGGCGGTGGCAGCCCGAAGAACTTCATGCTCCAGACCGAGCCCCAGATCCAGGAGGTCATGGGAATCAAGGAAAAGGGTCACGACTACTTCCTCCAGATCACGGACGCGCGGCCCGACACCGGCGGCCTTTCCGGGGCGACCCCGGCCGAAGCCGTCAGCTGGGGCAAGGTTGATCCCGACAAGCTTCCCGATTCGGTGGTCTGCTACACCGACACCACGATCGCGCTGCCCTTGTTGAGCGCCTACATGCTGAGCCGGGTGAAGTCGCGGAAGCTCAAGCGCCTCTACGACGATCGCGACGCCATGCTCGGGAAGGTCCGCGACCGCTACCTCCGGGTGGGAACGGTTTCCAAGGTCCTCACCAGCCGCGGCGTGGCCAAACGGTCGTCGTCGATCGGCCTCAAGAAGAAGTAGCCGGTCCGGCCGGTCCGAGGCAGGACTATCGCCGAACCATCCGGACCTGCGGCAGGCCCTGAAAATGCCCGTCCTGGGTCCAGAGCGTGGCTCCATGTCGGAGCGCCGTCGCGTAGATGATGCTATCGGCGAGGGGAAGTTTCCGGTTCAAGGGTGGTGTCCATGCCGCGGAGGAAGCCGCGCATCTTCTGGGCTGGGCGGACGGGAATGAATTCAACCCGGTCGGCGTAACGGATGACCCGAAGCTTTTCGCCGGGTTCGAGGTGCAAGGCCTCGCGGATCGCGCGGGGAATCACCACCTGGAACTTGGGTGACACAGTGACGGTATCCATATCGATGGCGGGATCGTATGACGGGCTCTTCATCGATGCCATCCATACCCCGCGTAACGCCGCGCCGTGCGCTGCGTCACGGCTGTCATGCACGGGATACTACGGCTGTTGCTGGGCGGGCTGTTGATGGCCCGACTGGCGGCGGCGCTGCCGGTCTTCGAGCCCTTCAACCATGCGGCCGGAGCCCCGCTGAACGGGCTGGCCACGCCGGAGGGGCTGTTGTGGGGTCGGATCGGGGCCGGGGGTGCGCCGCAGATCAACGCGGCCGCGGGCAATCTGACCTCGACCGGATGGCCGGCTTCGACGGGTGGCCTGGCGCAGCTGGCCCCGGCGGGTGGCTCTGGCGGCAGCCGGCTGGCCTTCAATACGACCAATGGAAGCGGCGCGGTCTTCTACAGCTTCCTCCTCAAGGTCAGCAATGCGGTCCCGGTCACGACCCCGGCGATGCTGGCCGCTTTGGATCCCCTGAGTACGGGCATTCCCTCCGCGACCGACCTTTTCGCCCGGCTCCTGATCCGTTCCAACCTGAGTGGCTACAACCTGGGGGTGGGCCGGAACACCTCCGCCAACGTCCAGGCCTCCTGGGCACCGACCACCTTCACCACCAACGACACGGTCCTGGTGGTGGCGGCGTACGAATTCACGGCGGGAACGCATCGGGCCTATCTCTGGATCAATCCGTCGCCTGCCACCTTTGGCGGGGCGGTTCCTCCGGCGGCGACCGTCACCAACAATAACGGCAACAACGTCGTCGCCTCGATCGCCAGCCTCAGCTTTCCGTTCACGGCGGGTTCCCCGTCGGTGGCCCTGATCGATGAATTGCGGGTGGCCACCACCTGGGCGGCCGTCACCTCCCATTCCGGCCCGGCACCGGCGGGGCCGTTCGTCGAGAGCTTCCTGTCGCATGCCGTCAACAACTACACCGGGACGATCCTCGACTCCGACGACGATGCGGTGCAGGCGGCTCCGGCGTACGACCGGGAATCCATCCGGGCGGAAACCCGGGTGAGCCTGCAGAACACCAACGTGACCGAACTCGCCCGGACCTATCGGCTGAGCTACCGCCTCCTCGATCCCGCCGGGGTTCCCCAACCGATCCGCGCCTTTGGTTCCGCCACAGCCAATTCGTCGAACACCTACGATCCGACGGTCCTGATCACGATCCCGGCCGGGGTCACCACCAACCTGACCAACGTCGCCTTCGTCCGGCCCACGGTCCGGCTGAATCCGGCGACGGCCTACGCCGTGGAATGTCGGCTGTTCCGTGACTCCACAGCGTTCACGGGATTCGCGACCTCGGACATTCCGCGCCTGTACTTCCACCACACGAACGTCGTCTCGGCGGATCCGTCGGTGAACGTCCTGGCCCGTCTCGATACCGTCACCTCCACCCGCGACTTTGCGCTGCGCACACCGGGTTCCCTGAACGCCTTCCAGGCGCAGGCGGCCGTAACCCTCAGTCGTTACGACCGGTATCTGTCGGCCAGCCCGGCGTCGCAGGGGATCCCGGTCCTGTTCCAACTCGAGCTTCGGGACACGTTGGGCGGGACCAACATCCCGCTCAAGTCGGCCTTGGTGACCAGCAACCTCACCTTGGCGGAATGGAGTGCCGGAGCGAGCCGGCACGAGCCAGTGACCCTCCTCCACACGCAGACGCTCGACTTTGAACCGGCCGCGGGCATCCAACTGGACTCGGTTTCCGGTCGTTACCAATACCGGGTGACGGTGGCCCACAACAACGCGGCCTCGGGCACGCCGGACATCGTGATCGGGAATCGGGAGAACAGCGGCACGCGCGGACTGCTGCACTTCAGCGGGGCGCTCAACGCCGGGTCGGTCGTCGCGGTGTTCACCAACATCGTCAACACCCCGGTGAATCTGGGCGTCAACAATCCCGGTATCAACACCAGCGTGGCCTTCGGAAATGGCGGAGGCGGATTCATTGCTTCCCCCCTGCGTTTCGGCAGTGCCACGCCGGTCAGTGTCCGACTCCGTCGGGACGGATCCGCGGACCTGCTGGCGGCTTCGATCCCGGTCACGGGCGGAGCGGCCTCGACCAATGTGTTGCAGCGGCTGGTCTTCACGGCGACGGCGCCCACCCTGGGTTCGGGCGGACTCCTCTCGACCCTCACGCTTCTATATCCGTCGGGCTTCAGTCATCGGGAAAACAATCGCAACCAACCGTTCACCCTCGGTTCCGTGGTGTTTCCGCTGGTGCCCATCAGTCCGGTGACCCTGGCTCCATCGGGTCCGGTCACGGCCCTGGCGGCAGCCGGGCAGAAGTGGTTCTTCCAGGAAGAATCGAAACCGCTGTGGTTCGAAGCCCCGGGCATCACCTGGGATCCGGCGGCCGGTCGATTGTCGCTGGTACCGACGGCGGTGCATCACGTGCGGAAGGAATCCTATACCAATTCCGCGGCGGAACTCGGCACGTCCCTCTACAAGCCCTCCAACGACCGGTACTGGGAGTTCGTGGAGGCGGTCACCTCTGCGGATGTCGGGGTGGTGGCGGATCTGGTGGGACGTGCCCAGGCGACCTTTTCGGTGTCGATTCAGGCCGCGGGTGCGTTCGAAGCCCACTTCCCCGCCAAGACCATCCTGGGATGGGCGGATGGCGGTGGGATCACCATCTCCAACGACCTGATCGTTCCCTCGGTGAGCAAGTTCAACGCGGTCTCGAACGTGGTGGTGGATTACGCGGTCGGGTGTCGGGACTGTGGTCTGGTGGTGGTGGGTTCGATCGGCGAGACGGTCCCTCGCGAGATGGAGTTGGCCGGCGGACTGAAGCTGACCATCGATGGTGGGCTCGCGGGAGCGGGGACGACCCCGATTCCTGCCGGGCAACCGAACACGATTCAGGACCTGGGTTGGGGCAAGTCGGACGGACGGTTCACGCATCTGGTCAAGCGGGTCAATGCAGGTCGGTTCCACATGCCCGGAACCTTTCTGACGCCCGGATC
>CAMCFL010000314.1 GCA_945873715.1 Akkermansia muciniphila | reverse complement strand
AGGGTGCCAGCTTGGCGTAGGGCGGATTCAACAGCCCCGCGCGATTCGTGTTGTGGGGATTCGCTCCATTGTAATCCAGCACGCCTCGCACCCAGCCCGATCCGTCGGCCGTGAGGTCGTTCCACACCAACTTTTCAGCGGAGTCATGGGCATAGAGCGTCCAGGCGAGGGTGATCTGACGCTGATTGTTCAGACACGCGATGCCCTGGGCTTTGGTCTTGGCCTTCCCCAACGCAGGGAGCAGCAGTCCCGCAAGGATGGCGATGATCGCAATCACCACGAGCAACTCGATCAGGGTGAATCCATCGCGGCCGCGCGACCCTGGCCTGGGGCTTCTGCTGAATGGCTTGGGCATGTCCATGATTCGATCCTGAGGCGACCCTGTGCAGTTGACGCCGTGCGGTCAAGGGAGGGCACACCCCTCGATCGCGTGAGCCCATCCTCCTTGAGCGTGTCGCCAGCGGATGCCGGTCCGGTTCTCTGCGTCTCCGCGTCTCTGCGCGAGAACATCAGGGGCGGCTCGGGCATCCCGCGGGGAATTGTCCCGCAGAGGCGCGGAGGCGCGGGGAAGAGCGTCAATGGGGTCGCGTCCGTATTGTTGACATTTGGGTGCGTCCACCGCGGCGGAGGATGGTCCTGTCGCCAATAGTCAACAATACGGACGCGACCCCATTGTGCCTCCTCTGACGCGACGCCATTGTGCCTCCTTGATTGGGCTTCCTTGCCCCCCCGGGGTGCCTAGATTCGGGCGCGTTGAATCCCGTCACCCAGATCCTGGAACGGCTGGCGAAGAACGAGCCGGCCGCTTCCGCGGAGTTGCTGCCCCTCGTCTATGAGGAGTTGCGTCGGCTGGCTGCCTTCCGGATGTCCCAGGATGCGCCGGGGCAGACGCTCCAGCCGACGGCCCTCGTCCATGAGGCTTACCTTCGTCTGGTGGACGTGCCTGAACCGCAGTCCTGGGATGGACGCGGCCATTTCTTCGCTGCGGCGGCCGAGGCCATGCGCCGGATCCTGGTGGAGAACGCCCGGCGCAAGATGCGGTTGAAGCGGGGCGGCGATCTGGATCGTGTTTCGCTGGAGGGCCTCGACATCGCGGCCACGGCCGACGACGAGCAGGTGTTGGCCGTGAGCGAGTCCCTGGATCGGTTGGCGGCCCACGACCCCGAGGCGGCCGAACTCATCAAGCTGCGTTTCTTCGTCGGGTTGCCGAACATCGAGGCGGCGGCGCTGATGAAGATCCCGGAGCGGACGGCGAAGCGGCGGTGGGCGTACGCCCGGGCCTGGCTCCTCGAAGACCTTCGTCGCGGATGAATTTCAACTTTTCGTGGCCCAGTCCGACGGTGGACGGCGCATGACACTGGAATGGAGACGTTGAACGCATCGGCCGGTGAGCCGTCCCGGGAACGGGCGCTGTTCGAGGCAGCGCTTGATCTGGAGGGCGTCGCCCGTGCGGCATTCCTCCAGGCGGAGTGTGGTGCGGATGACGTCCTCCGGCGTCGGATCGAGGCACTGCTCGATGCCGCCGGGGATGGGGACGACATCCTGCCGGGCATTCCGGTGGCTCCGGTCGCGTCGCCGAATCCGTCCGCGACTCCCCCGGGAACCATCCTGGAACGCCCCGGGATGACCATTGGCAGGTACGCCCTGCAGGAGCAGATCGGGGAGGGGGGCTGCGGTGTGGTGTACCTGGCGGAACAGCGGGAACCCGTCCGTCGTCGGGTCGCGTTGAAGATCCTGAAGCCCGGGATGGACACGCGGAGTGTCGTCGCCCGTTTCGAGGCCGAGCGGCAGGCGCTCGCCCTGATGGATCATCCGAACATTGCCCGGGTCCTGGATGGGGGCGCGACGGAGACCGGACGACCCTTTTTCGTCATGGAGCTGGTTCGGGGAATCCCGATCACGAACTTCTGTGACGAGCGCCGGCTTTCTGCCCGGGAGCGACTGGGCCTGTTCATCCAGGTCTGCAACGCGATCCAGCACGCCCACCAGAAGGGAGTCATCCATCGCGACATCAAACCGTCGAATATCCTCGTGACGGTCAACGACGACGTCGCGGTGCCGAAGGTCATCGACTTCGGAATCGCCAAGGCCACGGGTCAACCGCTCACGGACAAGACGATCGTCACGCGGTTCCACGGCCTGATCGGGACGCCGGCGTACATGAGTCCAGAGCAGGCCGAGTTCAGCAGCGTGGACATCGACACGCGATCGGACGTCTACAGCCTGGGCGTGGTGCTCTACGAGTTGCTGGTCGGGAAGACCCCGTTCGACGGCGCCGAGATCCTCAAGGACGGCCTGGAGGGCGTGCGACGCACCCTGCGCGAGACCCCCGCGACGGCGCCGTCGGTCCGACTCGAATCCTTTGGCGAGGCGGAGCGGACGCAGACCGCGGAGCGACGGCGTTGCGATGTCCCCCGGTTGAGGAGCGAGCTGAAGGGCGACCTCGACTGGATCGTTCTCAAGTGCCTCGAGAAGGACCGGGTCCGCCGCTACGAGTCGGTCGGCGCGCTGGCGCAGGACGTCCAGCGGTCCTTGCAGAACGAGCCGGTCGAGGCGCGCCCGCCCACGTGGTCGTACCGGCTGGGCAAGGCGATCGAGCGGAACCGGGTGGCCTTCCTGACGGGAACGATCCTGGCCACGACACTGGTGGTTGCCGCGGTGTTCTCCACGGCCATGGCCTGGCGGGAACGAGCCGCGCGTGCGGTCGCCGAGCACGCGACCGCTCGAGCTGAATCCGAGGCCCTTGCGGCCCGTCGCGCGGCCTACGCCGCCGATATCCTGTCGGCCCGGACCGCCCTGGATGAGGGGAATCCTGGACGCGCACGTTCGCTGCTTTCGGCGTACTTTCCCGAGGCCGGCGAACCTGATCTGCGCGGGGTGGAATGGCGTTGGCTGAGTTGGGCGTCCCGGGACGAGTCGCTGCGCGTGCTGCGGCACCCGGGTCTGGTGACCCGCCTGGGGATGGCTCCCGATGGGAAGCGATTTGCCAGTGCCTGCACCGATGGCGTGGTGCGGATCTGGGATTCGGAGGTTCTGGACAAGGTGATGGAGTTCAAGACCGCGGCTGGAACGTTGGCCTATTCGACGGATGGGCGCCTCCTGGGGGCGACCACGGCGGATGGCACCGTGTTGCGCAGGACCGATACCTGGGAGGTTCAGCGGGTGATTCCCGGATTGGGCGAGCCGCTCTGTTTCGCACCCGGTGGACGTTACCTGTTCGGGGTCGAAGGCGGGCGCTGGGTGCGCTGGGACATCGAAGGACGCGAGCGTCTGGTTCCGAGCGGGCCCCTCGGTGAGCGTGCTCCGGAGGTGGCGGCAACCCTGGGTTCAGATCGGATCGTGGTGGGATCCTACGGAGAGGACGGCGGAGTCGCGGTGGTGTCGGGCGTGACGGGCGAGCGCATCGTCGCGTTGCGGGGGATCGACTCGGTCCTCGCCGTTGCGGGTTCGGCGGATGGTCGATGGGTGGCTGCGGGCAACTGGCACGGGACGGTGGTGGTCTGGGACGCACAATCGGGGCAGCAGGTGGCGCGTCAGGAGGCCCTGAGGCGCGGGGCCGAGGCACTGGCGTTCTCGCCAGATGCAAGTCACCTGCTCGTCGGGGGGCGGGATCAACAGATCCGTGTCTGGCAGTTTGATCCCCAGAACAGCGAACCCCTGCGGGAGGCCGGAAGCCTGAGGGGACACGGGCACAATCTGGTGGACGTGATGTTCCTGCCGGATGGGGGTCGCGTGGTCAGCGGTTCCAGTGATTCCACCGTCCGTGTCTGGGACCTGGTCAGCCGGCGTGAACCCTGGGGACCGAGGATCCACGGGCTGGGTTCGCTCATCTTCGATTTCAATTCCGATGCGACCGAGTTTCACAGCCTGGAGGCGGAAGGTTACGTGGCGAAGTGGGCGGGAAGCCCGCCGGTGAAACGTTCAAGACACCGCCTCCCGTTGTTGCCATTCGCAGTTCCGCTTTCGGTTGGGGACGGCACGGCTTTTGTGGGCGACCCGTCGGGCGCGATCGTGCGCTGCCATCTGGAACGGGAGGGCGCGACCTGGGAGCTTCGGCACGGGACCGCTCGTTTGGTCCCGATGGCGTATGCGTCGGGGCCCGGCTTGTTGGTGGCGGCCGAGTACGGTGGGCTGGGGAGGCTGCACGTCTTCCGACCTCCGTCGACGAAGCCGGAGCTGACGTTGGAGGATTTCCGGGGACGCTTCACGGAGTTCACCCGGATGGCGGTGATCTCGCCGGACGGTCGATGGCTGGCGTATCCCGGGCCTGGATATGCGGTGCAGGTCGTGGACATCGAGTCCGGGAAGCTTCACCAGAGCCTGACCGGTCTTGCCTGGCACCTGGGAGCCCTGGCGATTTCGGCGGACAGCAGTCGTGTGACTGCGGGTGCCATGGATGGCAGTCTCATGGTCTGGAATCTTGCTTCCGGTCAGTCGGAGTTGGGGCCCTTCCAGGCGCACGGGGCGGCGGTGAACCATGTGGAGTTCAGTGCCGACGGAAGGACGCTGCTGACGACGGCATTTGCCGGAGGACTGCGGCTTTGGAATGCGAGCAACGGGCGAAGCATGATCTCCATCCCTGAGGCCGAGTCCACCGCTGCTCCGCTTCTGGCTGAGGGCGATCGGGCCGTCGTGTACTGGAACCTCAAGACGTCTGATATCGAGCGTCATCCGGCCCCACCGCCGCCCGCGTTCGATCCCACCAAGAAGTAGGGGGCACTCGGACGGCAGGGAACGTGGGTGGGCTGGGGCGGATCGAATGGAAGTCAGAGTCTCCTCACGTCGTATTGCCT
>CAMCFL010000313.1 GCA_945873715.1 Akkermansia muciniphila | reverse complement strand
GGAAGAGCTGCTCAATCGTCTGGATCACGGGGACACCCTTTCCCTGCATGACGCCCGACGGCTCCACGCCCTCTACGAACGGGCCTCCGCCGACCTGGCCCGTCTCGCCACCTTCGCGGCGGAACCAGAGTCCCGTCGCTACCTGGAGGCCCTGGTCGCCCGCGCCTACGCCGAGATCCACGAGACGCGGTCCCGCGAGGGTCGATTTCGGTTCTTCCACTGGTTCCTGATCACCTTCCCCCAGACCTTCCGACGTCACGCCCGGGCCTTCGCCCTGTCGATCGGGGTCAGCCTGCTCGGAACGTTGTTCGGCTGGTTCGCCACCGTGGTCGATCCCGATTCCCGACACGTCACCATGCCCTTCGGTCACGCCGACCTCCGCCCTTCCGAACGCGTCCAACGCGAGGAACACGAACAGGCACGGGGCGGAATCCACACCCAGCATGCCTCTTTCTCCGGGCAACTCATGACGCACAACACCCAGGTCTCGATCGGCACGTTGGCCCTCGGGATGACCTGGGGAATCGGAACCGTGATCCTGCTCTTCTACAATGGCGTCGTCCTCGGGGCCATCGGCGCGGATTACATCCAGGATGGTCAGGGCGGATTCCTCGCGGCCTGGATCCTGCCCCATGGCTCGATTGAACTGCCCGCCATCTTCATCGCCGGCCAGGCCGGCCTCATCCTCGCCAGCGCCCTGTTCGGTCGCGGCTCCAACCGTCCCCTGGCCGGACGCCTCCGCGCCGTCGTCCCCGATCTGGTGACGTTGATCTGCGGCGTTGGGCTGATGTTGATCTATGCCGGCATCATTGAGGCATTCCTTTCCCAGTATCATGAACCGATCATTCCCTACTCCCTCAAGATCGCCTTCGGCCTGGCCGAACTCATCGGGCTGATCCTGTTCCTCTCCTTCTGCGGCCGCACCCAGGCCCAGGCCGCCACCCCACCGCCCGGCTGACGCGATCCGGTCATGACCCACCTGCGCATCCGCACTCCGGAAGGAGTCGAGTTCTCCCTGCCCATCGCCGGGCCGGTCTCCCGTGCCCTGGCGTACTTCGTCGATTTCCTCCTGGTGGTCGCTGCCGATGCCCTCCTCGCCTTCGGCCTGTCGTTGATGGCCATCGTCTCCCGCGACCTGAGCGAAGCCTTCCTCCAGATCGGATTCTTCGTCCTGCCCATCGTCTACGGCGTCCTCTCCGAATGGCTCTGGCGCGGTCAGACGGTGGGGAAACGCCTGTTCCAACTCCGCGTCGTCGACGCCGAAGGACTCAAGCTCCGTCCCTCCCAACTCCTGCTCCGCAACCTGCTCCGCGCCGTCGATTTCCTTCCGCTGTTCTATCTGGTGGGCGGCGTCACCACCCTGCTCAACCGCAAGGGACAACGCCTCGGTGACCTCGCCGCCGGCACCGTCGTCATCCGACTCCAGCGCTCCGCCTCCCCCGACCTCGAACCACTCCTCGGCGGCCGGTTCAACTCGCTCCGCGCCCATCCCCATCTCGCCGCCCGTCTCCGCCAGCGCATCCACGCCGGCGAAGCGGCCGTCGCCCTCCAGGCCCTCCTCCGCCGCGACGAACTCGACTCCGCCGCCCGCGTCACCCTGTTCCGCGAACTGGCCGACGACTTCCGTTCCGAGGTCGCCTTCCCCCCGGACGTCTCCGAAGCCCTGACCGACGAACAATACGTCCGCAACGTGGTCGACCTCCTCTACCGCCCGAAGGCCGGACCCGTCGCCGCCAGCGGGATGAGCTCCGCGAGTCCGTAGCCCCCCCGGAAGGACCATCCCTCCGCCGACACCAAGACTGGGGAATCGCCGCGGAGAAGCGGCGAAGCGGGGTTCAATCCGGTCCCTGACTGCGCCCGAAAGCCGATCGCCCCCCTTGGCGCGGCAGCGTCCTGGAGTGCGCGTAGCGTGAGCTGCCGCTCTGCTCGCGGGACTTCCGCCCACCGAGAGCGCCCGTTTGCCCCAGCCGCACCGGGAATCCCTGCCGACAGACCTCTTCTCTGTTCCTCCGCTGCCATCCCCCACCCGACCCGGACGCCGATCCCCATCCCGCCGAAAGAAGGTCTCACCCCCGTTCCCGCGGCCCATCACATCGAATCAACCATCCACAACAGGGATCCGAAGCGGTCAAGGATTCCGGCCGGCGTGGTCGCAGGGTGGCAATCAACCGGGCTGCGCAAACCCCGTTGACCCGCCGGATCGCTGCCCACCATCATCCCTCCATTCCCTGGGGCGGTGGCAGGAGTGAAACCCGAAGCGGCATTTGACCTATCCCTGACGCCTGAGCGGAATAGGACCATGCCAATCCAACCATGAAACGCATTCTACGCGAGGCCTTGGTCATCGGCGCGTTGGGATTGACGATGGCCTCGGTGGCGAATCTCGTGTCTCCCCGCGGATTGTCCCTTGCACGGGATTATTTCCCCGCTAAAGCCGGGACGGATTCCCCCGCCCCCTCCCGGCCCGGGGCCCTGCCCGCGCGATTGGCACGACACGGATTGGGCCTCGTGGATGGACTCCAGGCCCGGAAACTCTTTGACGATCCCCGGTACGAGCAGGAGCGGATCCTGTTCATCGATGCCCGGGACGACCGTCACTACCAGGAAGGACACGTGCCCGGCGCGTACCAATTCGATCGCTATTACCCGGAAAGGCATCTCCCGGCGCTGTTGCCCGGCTGTCTGGCTGCCGAAACAATCGTGGTCTATTGCACTGGGGGAACCTGCGAGGACAGCGAGTTTGCCGCGTTAACCCTCACGGAAGCCGGCCTGCCCCCCGCACGATTGCTCGTTTATGCCGGCGGCATGACTGAGTGGGCCTCCTTCGGTTGGCCCGTCGAAACCGGCGCACGCAAGAGCGGCCTTCTCCGCAGCGTGAAACCATGAACCCCGTCATCCCTCGCACGTCCCGCATCCCAGGCCGCGATCTCGTCCTGCTGCTGGCCCGCTGCCTTCTCGGATCGGTCATGGTTGTCCTAGGATTGAGCAAAGCCCTGCACCCGGTCGACTTCCTCAAGATCCTGCATCAATACGGCCTGATCGAGAGCCCCGTGGTGCTGAATCTCATCGCAGCGACATTGCCGTGGTTTGAAGTGTTTTGCGGTTTGCTGCTGGTGGGTGGCATCGCTGTCCGCGGCACGGCCTTGTTGTCGCTCGCCATGCTGGTGTCGTTCACCGGGATCGTACTGCGGCGCGCCCTGGCCCTCCACGCGACCACGGGCATCCCGTTTTGCTCCCTCCGTTTTGATTGCGGCTGCGGCGCTGGTGAGGTGATCATTTGCCACAAGCTTCTGGAGAATGGGCTTCTCCTCCTGGTGTCGGGCCTGCTGCTCGCAACGAACCATCGCCGCTGGTGTCTGCGACCCGACCTTCTGGAGCCCGGATGATCCCTCCCCGCTCCAAGGCTGCGCGGACCCTGTGGCGTTGGGAAAACAATCTATGAAAGCAATGGCCCTCATTCTCGCCCTGGCAGCGGCCCTGGTGAAGGGCGGCAATGGCGTGTCGGCTGCTCCGCCCGCCAATGACAACTTCCTCGAGCGGATCCTCATCCCCGGCGCGACCGCCACGGTGACCGGCTCGAATATCGATGCCACCTGGGAACCAGGCGAACCCAATCATGCCGGAAATCCCGGCGGCCGATCGGTCTGGTGGACCTGGAAGGCCCCGGACAACGGCGAAGTCCGGATCGCGACGGACGGAAGCGATTTCGACACCCTGTTGGCGGTCTATATCGGGTCGAACGTCTCGTCCCTGACCACCGTGGCGACCAATGACGATCATGCCCTGCTCCCAACCAGCCGGGTACGCTTCGGTGTTCTCAAGGGAACGAGCTATGAAATAGCCGTCGATGGCTTTCAGAACGGGGCCGACCCGGCCTCCGGCAGGATCTCCCTGGCTTTGGGCTTCATCCCCAACCCCATCCCTCGGCCCAGCAATGACCGGTTTGCGGACCGTACCGCACTCACCGGATCCACGATCACGGTGAATGCTTCCAACATCAACGCCACCCGGGAGCCGGACGAACCCCTGCACGCGGGAGTGCTCGGCGATTCTTCGGTCTGGTGGAGTTGGACCGCCACCCTGTCCGGGCCGGTGATCATTTCCACCGAGGGGAGCGCCTTCGATACACTGCTGGGAATCCACACGGGCACGGCCTTGTCCGACCTGACCATGGTTGCCCAAAGCGACGACATCGATTCGCTGAATCAGATCCTCACCAGCCGGGTGGTATTGCAGGCTGTGGACGGACGGACTTACGCAATCGCGGTGGACGGTTTCGATGGCGCCTCAGGATCGATCCAGTTGCGCCTCGAACCGCTGGTTCTCCGGCTCGGCATTCCAACTCCCCATCCCGACGGCCGGCTCCAGTTCGGCGTGACGGCTCCCGCCGGATCAACCAATGAAATCCAGTTCTCGACGGACCTGCTGGGTTGGACGTCACTGGGTGCCTTCCTGAATGCCTCCGGCATGGACACCTATACCGACCCGACCTCTCCCCCCGTCCCGGCCCGGTATTATCGGGCCTTGATCAAGCCGTAGCGGAGCCTGCAACACAACACCGGTTCGCCGGTCACTTGGTTTCAGACGTCGGGGGAATCGGGCGAACGGGAGCCTCGGGCAACCCGGGTCGGGCCAGAGTGGCCGGAGCGGTCGCGTTTGGCACCGAGGAGATCGGGCGCGGAGCCGCCTGCTGGAACACCGGCACCCGGATCACCGGATGCCTTGGATTGGTGGAATTCACGGCGATCTCCACCTTCTGGTCGGCCTCCATCTTGAACCCGGTGGCGAAACTCACCTGGAGGCTGA
>CAMCFL010000312.1 GCA_945873715.1 Akkermansia muciniphila | reverse complement strand
TCGGTTCCGTCGCACGCTCGTCCAGGAAGACGATCTGCAAACCCGAATTCAGGAAGGCCAGTTCACGCAACCGCTGGGAGATCCGGTCGGACTTGAACTCGGTGCTGTCCCGGAAGATCTCGGCGTCCGGCATGAAGGTGATCAGGGTGCCGGTGCCCTTCGCCTTTCCAATGACATCCAACTTCTTGACCGTCTTGCCCCGCTCGAAGGCCATGTGATGCACCTTCCCGTCGCGGGAGACTTCCACTTCGAACCACTCGGAGACGGCGTTGACGCATTTGGCACCGACACCGTGGGTGCCGCCGGAGAATTTGTAGCCGCCCTGACCATATTTGCCGCCAGAGTGCAGCGTGGTCAGGACCATCTCGACACCGGGAATCTTGTACTGGGGGTGGATGTCGACCGGGATGCCCCGTCCGTCGTCCCGGATGGAGATCGATCCGTCGCTGTGGATGGTGACATCGATGTGGTTGCAATGGCCTGCCAGATGTTCATCAACCGAGTTGTCCAGCACCTCGGAAACGCAATGGTGCAGCGCACGCTCATCGGTGCCGCCGATGTACATTCCGGGTTTCTTCCGCACCGCCTCGAGACCCTCCAGTTTGCCCAGCTTGGAGGAATCGTAATCCGACCCGGAGTTCTTCGTGGAATCTGACATGTGAAAAGCGTTGCCCCCCGGCGTGGCCGGGGGGGTGTTTCGACTGCGGAACAGACTAACAGGGAGGGCGGACGCGACAATGTCAAACTGGGCCCAGAAAGGGCTCAGGCCGCAAGGAATAGGGGCGGCAATGGGTTACACTCCCACGGCTTGTGGTCCGCCAGGAGGGCGACGGTCGAGCTACTTCGCCGGAGTCGGCTTTTCGACCCCGACAATCACCAGCCAGGCATCATCCCACCGATCCTTCGAATCGCCGGCGTAGATGATCAGGTGTCCCTCCTGCAGTTCCTTGATTGGCAGGGTCCTGCTGGCCACCTGCTTCGCTTCGGAACCGGGCTTGATGCTGTGCATGCGGACCTCCAGATGCCCGTTCGGCAATTCCTTGAGATCGACCGCGCATCGATCGCTGAGGGTCACCTTGGTGGCCTCCTTGGTGGAGACCGGGGTGGTCTCGGATTTGACCACGAAATAGTTCTTCCAGCGCAACTGCCGCAATCGCTCACGGGTCGCCGGTGCCAGCACCTTCATGTCGGCGGAGGCCGACTTGGGCTCATCCGTTCCCCAGACGAGTTGGACCTGATACCTGGCCTCGCCGGCGAGCAGTGCCGAGGCCAACCCCGGCAGGCTCACCATCAGGAGGAGTACCCACCACCGTGCAGATCGAGATGCGGTCGTCATGGAATCACGTTTGACTGGCTGAACTCTGGGCGGGCCCGAAAAATCGACTAATTGATCCAGTGAATGGTCACGCCGTCGGCGTCGGAACGGAAGGTCATGCTGACCGCATCCTCCAGCGCGGAGCCACCTGCCTGGGCAACACCCGAAGCCTCGCGGGTCGGCAATGCAATCAGCACCGCCACGGCGGCCACCCCCAGGGCTGGGGCGAGCCAACGAAGCCATTGGAGCGCACCCGAAACCTCGCGGCTTTCACGGTTCCCGGTCGCTTCCGCGACAGCGATCCGCTTCTGGATCTGGGACCAGTAAAACTCCCGGGACTCCGGCACGCGGGCGACCGGCTCGTGACTGCGAACCAGATCGCTCAATTGTCGCAAACCCTCCACCAACTGACGTGCCTCGGCGTCGCTGGCAAGCACACGTTCGACTTCGGCCCGGCGACTGGAATCCAGTTCGCCGTCCACATAGGCCTGAAGGTTCAGGGTGAATTCGGTAGTTTTCATTCGGATCGTTCTCGCTTGAGGCTTTGCAGGAGCGACGCCAGGCGTCGCCGTGCGTAAAAGAGCCGGGACATCACCGTCCCGATGGAAATTCCAACCCGTTTGGCGATCTCCTTGTATTCCAGACCTTCAAACTCATGCAGGACCAGCACGGTCCGATGGGCGTCGGTCAGCTTGCCCATCGCTTCGTCGATGCGGCGCCGAACCTCCTCGGATTCGAGGCCTTCGGTCGGGTTGGCCTCCGCGACGGGCATGTGCCGTTCGACGCCACCGGACTCCTCCTGCATTTCCTCGATGGACTCGGCTCGGGTGCGCTTCTGGCGGCGGATCTGATCGAGGCAGAGGTTGATGACGATCCGCGTCATCCAGGTGGCGAAAGAGCTCTCGCCCTGAAATTGATGGAGGCGCTGCCAAGACTTCACCCAGGCTTCCTGGGACAGGTCGACCGCATCCACCTCGTTGCGCATCATGATCATAGCCCGGGCATAAATCTTGTCCCGGTGCCGGTGAATCAGCTCTTCGAACGCCTCAGTATCGCCGTCCTTGGCCCAAGCCACCAACTGCTCATCTGCTGCGGAAGGATAATCTGATTTCAACGACATGGCATGGACGGGAGGGGTTGGAAACTATTCAGCTTCCTTCCAACCCAGTTTCACCGTTTTGAGACACTGCCATATCCTGTTCAGATGAGTGCTTTTATCATGCTAAAGCGCACCCTTCGAGCTGGGAATCTCACCTGCGATCCGCGGATCGTGCTGACAGGCAAAGTCCACCGCACGGGCGAAGGCCTTGAAAAGGCACTCCACGACATGGTGGGGTTCCTCCCCGTAAAGCAGCTCCAGATGCAGGTTGCAGCGGGCCTCGTTGGTGAAGCCCTGGAAGAACTCCCGCGCCAGACCAAACCGAAAGGACGACGACATGTCCTGCTGTCGGTCGTGGGCGGGAATCCGGCGAAGCGAATGGTGATCCAACCCCTTCCAGACAAGGTACGGGCGTCCACTGAAGTCGATCACGCAGCGGCCGAGGCATTCGTCCATGGGAACGTAAGCCTCGCCGGTTAAGGGATTCCGGGGATCAAACCCGGTTCCGTAACGGCGGATGCCCCGTTTCTCACCCAACGCCTCACGAAACGCCTGCCCGAGCGCGATGCCGCAGTCTTCCACCGTATGGTGGGCGTCCACCTCGAGGTCCCCCTTGCAGGTCAGCTTGAGATCACAGGTGGAGTGCTTGGCGAAGAGGGTGAGCATGTGATCGAAGAACGGCACTCCCGTGCGCACCTTCGCCTTGCCGCGTCCGTCAACGACGAGTTCGAGCTGGATCGCAGTCTCCTTGGTCACGCGCTTCAGGCGCGCCCGACGTTCAATCATGCGGGCAGGGGGTAACGCAGGCGTCTCCGAAAGGCCACTGGTTTCTCGCGGGAATGCGGGCGGACCGCCTCGGGTTCCTGCCCTTGCCGATCAGGGGAGCACCCTCGTGCACGGCCTCCAATCGAGAAACTTCAGCCGGACACTCCGGTGCCCTGCGTACTCGTTCAGTTCGGGAACGGCGACGATCTCAAAATCCCCGGTGGGAACCGGACGGGTGCCCACATTCCACCAGACGCAGTCGACCGTCGTCTTCCCGTCGGTGAGCTGGAATCGCCAGTGCTTCTGCTCCTTCCCCATCCGCTGAGGCGGACGGGCGTGACGCAAGCCGGGAATGCGCACCTGTACCGCGGGATTTCCCTGACCAAACGGCTCAAGCCGGGCCAGCTCGACCACCGCGGCCTCGTCGAGCTCGCACAAGGGAGCGCTGGCATCGATGCGCAGGCCGGGAATGAGTTGATCCGGAGTCAGTGAGGCGCGGGCAATGCGATTGAGGCGCTCGCGGAGTTCGTCGACGCGCCCGGGGACGACCGTCACACCGGCCGCCATGGCGTGGCCACCGTGCTTGACCAGCAGGTCGTCACAACTCCGCAGTGCCGCCGCGAGATCGAACCCGGGAATGCTCCGACCGGATCCGCGCCATTCTTCGCCATCCCCGCCAATGATCAGGGTGGGCCGGTGGAACTCGCGAAGGACGCGGGAAGCCACGATGCCGACAACCCCGATGTGCCAGAGCAACTGGGCCTCGACGATGACGAAGTCACGCTCAGGATGGAAACGGGAGCGGACCAGGGCAATGGCGTCATCGGACATCTTCCGTTCGATCGTCTGCCGTTCCCGATTGCAGCCATCCAGCGACTCGGCGAGCGACTGAGCCTTGGCGGCATCCTCCGTCATGAGCAGGTCGAGGGCCTGACGGGCGGAATCCAGCCGACCCGCGGCATTGAGCCGAGGTCCCAGCTGGTATCCGATCTGATCCACCCGGGTCGTGTCGGCCACCCCAGCCACGTGCTTGAGGGCGACCACTCCGGCGCGGGTCGAGAGGCCGAGTCGCTGGATCCCCACGCTGGCGAGGATCCGGTTCTCGCCCAACAGCGGTACCAGGTCGGCGATCGTCCCGAGGGCCACCAGATCCAGAGCGGAGCGAAGGTCGTACTGGTCGAAGCCGGGCAACCCCTGTTCCCTCCCGGTCTTGAGGAGGGCGTGGCCCAGCTTGAAGGCAAGGCCGGCGGAGCACAGTTCCTGATCCGACGTCCCCAACTGCGGATTCACCAGCGCCACGGGTTCCGCCGGAGCGTCTCCCGGCTGATGATGGTCGAGCACCACGACATCCACTCCCCGGTCGCGAAGCCACTGGACCGGTCCCCGGGCGGTCGATCCACAATCAACTGCCAGCAGGAGTCCCATGGGTTCGCGCGCGTGACAGTTTTCCACGGCCGACTGGGTCAACCCGTATCCCTCGGTAAAGCGATCCGGAAGGTATTGCGCCACCTTCCATCCCAAGGTGCCGAGCAACCCGCTGAGCAAGGCGGTGGAGGTCACTCCGTCCACGTCATAATCCCCAAAGATCACGACGGGCTCCTCCCGCTGACGGGCCTCCAGGAGGCGGTGGACTGCGCGATCCATCTGCGGGATCC
>CAMCFL010000311.1 GCA_945873715.1 Akkermansia muciniphila | reverse complement strand
ATCCGAACCTTGCCCAACTCCGCCTTGAAGTAATGCAGGACGCCAGCGGCGGCGTTGCGCAACACCTCCGGTTCGACCTTGTCCGCGCCGGTTCCAACCACCTCAAAGGTCAGGTCTTCCACCGAACAGGGAATGGCTTCACCCCCGGCCTGAGCCAGCCAGATACAGTCTCGTCGCAATTCGATCATGCACGATCCTTTCTCCGTCCTTCGCCCGCTTCCTTCGCATCGACGGCCAGTTCCATCTGCCGCTTGTCCGGCTTGGGAATCGACGCCAGGCGGGTCGCCTCCTCCACGAAGTCGGTGATTTCTTCGAACTGACGATAGATGCTGGCGAATCGGATGTAAGCCACCGGATCCAGCAACCGCAACTCACGCATCACCCGCTCGCCCACCGCCTGCGCCGGGATTTCCCGATCAAACTCGGACGCCAACCCCTCGACGATCCGCTCGACCGCATCGGCAATGGCATCGGCTGCCACCGGACGCTTCTGGCAGGCGCGCCGGATTCCCGTCACCAGCTTTTCCCGGGAGAACGCCTCCCGGCGCCCATCGCGCTTGATCACCGTCAGCAATTCGTGTTCGACCTCCTCGTAGGTCGTGAACCGATGCGTGCAGCCGAGGCACTCGCGGCGACGACGGATGGTAGCCCCCTCTTTCGAGGATCGTGAATCAATGACCCGGTCTTCCTGTCCGCCGCATTTGGGACACCGCATAAGTGACTCCAACAACCACCGGCCGTACCTCCCCATCCGCTACACCACCATGGATTGGGGTGTCAAACCCTCAGCCGCCGAAAATCAGGAGCAGTTCGGCTTCGGCGGCGGCGGGTGCAGCTTGAGTTTGTCATGGAGGTAGGCCGCCTGCCCTCAGGCGGCGACGTCAAAGCGCCCGCTGAGGGCAGCGGGCCTACAACGGCGAAAACAAAACCAAGATGCACCCGCGGCTGCGCGCTCCGAAACAATCCGTTGACCCGAGGCCTCCCGCCGGTAGGCTCGCGCGCCTGATTCAGGCGTAACCTACAGGGAATTTGAAATTATGGCAGTGAACGTTGCGATCAATGGTTTTGGCCGTATCGGCCGCCTCGTGTTCCGGGCAATGGTCGAGCAGGGGCTCGTCGGCAAGGACATCAATGTCGTCGCCGTCGGTGACATCGTCCCCGCGGACAACCTGGCCTACCTCGTCAAGTACGACTCCACCCAGGGCCGCTTCGCCGGCACGGTCGGGTCGAAGAAATCGAGCCCGGACAAGGCCGAGGACGATATCCTGGTGGTCAACGGTCAGGAGATCCGCGTAGTCAGCGCGAAGACCCCTGCGGAACTTCCCTGGAAGGCCCTCAACGTCGACATCGTCATCGAGTCCACCGGTCTCTTCACCGAGGCCGAGAAGGCCAAGGGCCATCTGGCTGCCGGTGCCAAGAAGGTGATCATCTCTGCACCCGCCAAGGGCGAAGACATCACGGTCGTGATGGGCGTCAACCACGAGAAGTACGACGCAGCGACCCACCACATCATCTCCAACGCCAGCTGCACCACCAACTGTCTGGCTCCGCTGGTTCACGTCCTCCTGAAGGAAGGCTTCGGCATCGACGAGGGCCTGATGACCACCGTCCATGCCTACACCGCCACCCAGAAGACCGTGGACGGCCCGTCGAAGAAGGACTGGAAGGGCGGCCGCTCTGCGGCGATCAACATCATCCCGTCCGCCACCGGCGCCGCCAAGGCCGTGGCGCTCGTGTGTCCCGAGGTCAAGGGCAAGCTGACGGGCATGGCGTTCCGCGTGCCCACCCCCACGGTTTCGGTGGTTGATCTCACCGTGAAGACCGTCAAGGAGACCAGCTACGCCGAGATCTCGGCAGCCTTCAAGCGCGCCTCCGAGACCTACCTGAAGGGTATCCTGGCCTACACCACCGATGAAGTCGTTTCCACCGACTTCATCCACGACCAGAGCAGCTCGATCTTCGACGCCGGATCCGGCATCGAACTCAACAGCCGCTTCTTCAAGCTCATCAGCTGGTACGACAACGAGTGGGGCTATTCCAACCGCGTCGGCGACCTCGTCCGGCATATCATTGCCAAGGGTCTCTGATTCCCGCTCTTCCAGGGCGGCGGCTCCGCTCATGCGGTCCCGCCGCCCTTTTTCGTTTCCGGCCCGGTTCCGGAGTGAATTCGTCCCCCCCGATTGCCCATGCCCACCTGGAAAGCCATCGCTGCCATGGCCCGGAATCGGGTCATCGGGAATGCAAACCGGATCCCCTGGCACCTGCCAGCTGACTTCCAGTGGTTCAAACGGACCACGTTCGGCGGCATCCTCGTCATGGGCCGCCGGACCTATGAATCCATCGGCCGCCCCCTTCCAGGCAGGGAGACCATCGTCCTTAGCCGGTCAGGAATCCCGATCCCGGGAGTCCGGACCGCGGCCAATTCCTCCGAGCTTCACCAGGGTCTGCAGGACGAATCCCGACCGGTCTGGATCTGCGGCGGAGCGGAGATCTACCGACAACTCCTTCCGCAGTGTTCGGATCTGTACCTTTCGCTGATCGATTGCGAACCCGAGGGCGACGCCTTCTTTCCCGCCTTCGAAGCGGACTTTGAATCGGGAGAAGAAGTCCTTCGTGAACCTGGTTTTGCCGTCCACCACTTCCGTCGGCGTCTGCCCGGCCCTGCCATTGGCGGGGAGCAGCCCTCCGCCCCACCATGAAACCCCTGCTCTGCATCCCGGCGTCGCTCGCCCTGCTGGCAAACTCGGCCTCCGCCGAACCCCTCCGGATCCCGGCCTCGCGGCTGATGTGGTGGGATCATCCGGAACTGCTCCGGACGGAACGAACCGCAACCAACGTGACGGTGCGCACCCCGCCCTTCGAACCGGGATTCGTCTGGAGCGAGGCGGTGGTATCGTGGAACACCACCCACTCCGAACCGCTGACGATTCGAGCCCGCCCTCGTTGGAAGGGCGAGACGGGACCTTGGTACACTTTGGCCCATTGGTCTCAGGATACCAACGCGTCTCCCCGCACCAGCATCCCCGGCCAGCGCGACTCTCTGGCCCACGTCGACACCGACACCTTGGTGGCCGACGTCCCAGCGACCGGCATCGAGATCGAGGTGGTGGTGACCACCGCATCCCTCCGGCTGCCGGCCGATCTCCGGATGGGAGTCAGCCTTCTGGGAAAGGGCTCCACCGAACCCGTACCTGCCCCCTTCACGAACGCCTGGGGGCGGCAGATCTCCCTGCCCATCCGGTCCCAGGCCGACTTCCCGGAAGGGATCCATTCCTGGTGCAGCCCCACCAGCGTGAGCATGGTCCTGTCCGGGTGGGGAGATCGATTGAGCCGACCCGACCTGCTGCAGGACGTCCCCCAGGTTGCCCGCGGGGTTCACGACCCAGGCTGGCCCGGAACCGGCAACTGGTCGTTCAACGTGGCCTACGCTGGCCAGCACTCCGGGGTCTCAGCGTGCGTGGTGCGTCTGGCGGGAATGGCCGATCTGGAGCGTTGGATCGCGGCCGGATTTCCGGTGACGACCTCGGTCTCGTATGCCCAGCTCAAGGGGGCAGAGAAACCCCGGGTCGGGGACGGCCATCTGGTGATCGTGAGCGGTTTTACTGCGAGCGGGGATGTCCGGGTGCACGACCCGGGAGTTCGGAGGGAACGAGTCGTCCGAACTTTCCCTCGAGCCGATTTCAGCCGGGCCTGGGACCATTCCTCGCGCACGGCCTACCTGATCTGGCCCAGCCGTCAGGAACTTCCGGCCGGGGGCGACGGCCGATGGCCGGGACCGTAAAGCAGACTCAGCCTTCCGGAATGGCCTTGAACTTCTCCTCCAGCCAGGCGGCCTGCGCCGAGAGGAGGCGACGGGGATCGATCCGGGCGTAGGTCACCCGGGCGTTGTGCCAGTCCTTCATGCGGAAATGGTACTCAAACCAAGCCAGCTGATAGACCGCCATTTCCGTCAGCCCCAGGTTGAGGGTGTTCATGCCCCGGAGCAGCCGGGCGGCATCGTTGGATCGATCACTCTGGAGCAACGCCAGGGCATGATTCAGTTCGCAATCCACATCGCCCGGACGCGCTATCAGGACGCGCAAGGTCAACTGAACCGCCTCATCCGGCCGACGGCGGGCCAGCACCAACGCCGCGGCATAATTGTTCACGATGCTCGAGTCCCATGGATTCAGGGCGTAGGCCTTTTCTGCCGAAGGCAAAAGTTCCTCGGTGTTGTTGGAGAGGAACGCAGCAGCGGTGCGATCGAACCAATAGGTGGGATCGCTTTTGAAATCCGCCTCAAGGGTCCGCAGCAGCGTCAGAGAGACGTCCGGAAACCCGATCCCACGCATCTGCTGGGCGATGTAGCGGGTGAGTTCCGCGGAAGGCAGGGTGGCGCGGACCAACCGATCCGCCGCCGAGCGGGCAGCCTCCGGGCGCTCCAGGTTCACCTCGGCCACCGCTTCGAGATACTGGGAGTAGGCATCGAGTGAACCCTGCAAACCCAGCTCGTTCCGGATGGCAAAAGCCAAGCCGCGCAATTCCGCCCAATCCTTCTGCGAAACCAGGTTGTTCGCCTGCAGGGTCCAGAGGTTCTGTTCAAACCCGAACGTCCTCAACTGCTGATCGAGAAAGGCAATCGACGCCTCCACCAACCCGAGAGCGGTCAAGGTGCTTCCGAGAATCTGGGCCTCCCCTGGGGACTGAGGTGTGGCCGGGAAGTTCCGGGCCAGTTCGCGGGCCTCCTCCTTGCGGCCGAGGGCGGACATCAGCAGCCAGTGCCGGGCGTGGTCCGCCACCTGGGTTTCATGGTCCTCTTCCATGCGTCGCAGGGCTTCGCCAAAACCGGACTCATCGCGCATGGC
>CAMCFL010000310.1 GCA_945873715.1 Akkermansia muciniphila | reverse complement strand
AGCACCCCGGCGACCAGCCAGGGAGGAAGCCGGGCAGCGGCAAGACGGGCGAACCAAGGGGTCAGGAACCCATGGACGACGACGACCATCGGCAGGAGATAAAGTCCAGCCCGGGTGGGCCAGGGTCGCTGGAACCATTCGGCGAAGGTGGACGGGAACCCAATTTGATCCTCGAGGATGACCGGGTTCCCCAGCTTCAGGATCGAAAGGCCGAGGAGAAAGCCCAGGAGCAACGCGGGAAGGGCCCTTCGGCTGAAGGGTGAGTCCGGAGTGGGATCGGGAGTGCTCACAGTAGGAGCCTCAAGAGTCCCACCTCCAGGGCCAGCGCTTCCTGGACATTGGTGTGGAGCAGTCGCTGGGTCATCTCCCAGGCCTCCAGATTCAATCGCGCCTCCTCGGCGGTCAGGCGTGACGCCACCTCGGCGGCCGCCTCCTTCAGTTCGGGAAGGTACAGGTCCCCCGGCGAGCCGATCCGGGTCATCCACACATCCCGGAGCCAGAGATGGAGCCCGGTCAGGTATTCCGACCGGTGACGCCGGTACTCCGCCTCGATCGCTGCGTTGAGCTCCCGTTCCCACTGTTCCTTCTGGTCGGGCGTGGCATCGGCATAACGGGCGAGGGGGGAATCCGCCGAGAGCGAGGACTCGATCCGGGTCCGGGATTCGGCCAGGGCTTCCAGCAGTTGGCCAAGGAGTCGGTAGCGGGCCAGGAGCCCGCTGCTGCGTCCACGGGCCGCCTCGGAGAAGACCCCGATCCACGCCTGGACCGGTGCGGCGATCTGGACACCGGCGGTGCCGAAACTCAGGCGAAGACAACGGGAGAGGATGGTCTCCAGGATCCGGCCCGGCTCCGTGGTGAGCAGCAGCAGGATCGAGCCGGCCGGGGGTTCTTCCAGGGTCTTGAGAAAGGCATTCGCCGCGCTCGGGTGCAGGCGGTCGGCCCCGACGAAGATGGCGATCTTGCGCGGAGCCTCGGAGGGACGGAGTCCGAGGATCCGGGAGACCTCGCGGGCCTGGGCGGTCGAGATCTGCCGCATCTTCGACTCCGGCTGCACCCAGGTGACATCCGGGTGGGTGCGATGAAGGATCCGACGGCATTGGCTGCACGTTCCGCAGGGTCGCAGGGATTGACCTTCGGGACCGGTCTCCAGGGGTTGCCCGCAGAGGAGCGTCTGGGCGAGATCGGTCGCGGTCTGCTCCAGGGTGTCGAGGTCGTCCCCCTGGAACAGGTAGGCGTGTCCCAGCCGGCCCCGGGCAAGGCTGCGGCGGAGCAATTCGACGGCACGGGAGGCAGGTGCGGTTTCGGTCACCACGGGAGACGCTTTCCTACGGGGAAGCCCTGCCGGTGGAAAGATTTCAGTTTCAGGTTTCCAGCCGTCGGGTGCATCCGGGGGGTGTTATGGAGGTAGGCCCGCTGCCCTCAGCGGGCGCCACTCTTCATCGCCGCCGGAGGTCAGGCGGCCTACCTCCATCACCTCGGGCGGCGATGTGAAAGCGCCCGCCGCCGTCCGTTTGAAACTCCCGCTCTTGAATCTTGAATCTTGAAACTTGAAACTCCTCCCTCACCTGCCCGTGCCGGTCGGGGGAAGCTTGAACCGGGCGGCCAGCGCGTCCCGTCGGGCCTGCCAGACCCGCCAGTCGGCTTCCCACTGGGGGCCGGACAGCCGCAGCCGGTTCGCGGCCCAATCGCGGTCCAGGGCATCCAGTTGGAGGCGGGCCGCGTCGGGTTCGCGCCATTGGATCAGGGCGTCGGCGAGGGCGAGACGATTCCCGGGATGGTTGGGGACGAGTTCGACGGCGCGGTCGAGGTGCTTTCGGGCCTTGTCGTGATTTCCCACGCTGGTGGGCCAGCCTGGCGCCTCCAGATAGAGCACGCCGAGACCGCGGTCGGCGCCGGCCTGGTCGAAGTGTTCATCGGCGGCCAGGGCGGCCAGGAAGGCTTCTTCGATCCGGACGACCAGCTTGAGGGCACCCAGGGTCTTGGTCTGGGCCAGTTGACCCAGATTGAGCGCGAGGAAGTAGTGTCCCTCGGCACACCCAGGCCGGAGGGCCAGTGCGGATTGGGCGGCATCAATGCCGATCTGGGCGATGCGGGCCCGGTCGCGTTTGGAGCTCTGGGCGTCGGCCCAGTCGTAGGCGGCCCGCGAGAAATGCCAGGCGTGTTGATGATCGTTGGTGGCGGCCAGCCATTGGGCGCGTTCATCGACGAAGGCCGCCTCGAACCGTGATCGTTCGACTGGGGTGTAACCCGGATACAGGCGCACGAACCCCAGCAGGACGCCCAGCAGGAGGGGCCAATGCCACGGTGGAGATGCTTTGAAATGGCCAGTTTTCACTTGCGGTTTCGGACCTCGGAACACTATACCGTCCTCCGTCTGTCAAAGTAAGTGACTGTTTTGTTATTCCGCATGATTCAACCCCAACTGGAGGCGGTCGTTTGAGCCGCCCGTTTACCCGCCATCAACCGCAGCAACCCCTGCACCGGGTTAATGGCAAGATTCGAGCCCGCGAAGTCCGGGTGATTGGTCAGGATGGAGAGCAGGCAGGAGTCATGGATCTTCCGTCCGCCCTGAATCTGTCCCGGAGCCAGGGCGTGGATCTGGTTGAGATCGCTCCCAACGCCGTTCCACCCGTCTGTCGTCTGGTGGACTACGGCAAGTTCAAGTACGAGCTGGCCAAGAAGGAGCGCGACTCCAAGAAGCACCAGCACGCCAACCTGGTGAAGGAAGTCCAGCTGTCGGCGCGGATCGATCCGCATGACGTCGGCATCAAGATGGATCACGCCATCGGGTTCCTCTGCGAGGACATGAAGCTCAAGGTCACCCTGCGCTTCCGCGGGCGTGAGATGGCCCACACCGAAATCGGCAAGAAGGTCGTCCACAAGTTCCTGGAGGATCTCATGCCCTGGGGCCACCCGGATTCTCCCCCCAAGCTCATCGGTCGATCCATCAACGTGATGGTCAGCCCGCATCCCAAGCACAAGCGGGCCAAGAACCCCCGCGAAGGCATGGAACCCGCCCCGGTCCGTGTCCAGACCGCCGCCGAGGTGGCTGCCGAAGCCGACGCCGCTGTCGCTCTGGCTGCTGCCGACGCCGCCGAGGATGCTGCGGACGCTGTCGCCGCCGCTGCTGCTGCCGCGGCCGGGACGCCTCCGGGCACTGCGGACGTCCAGGATCTGCCGGTCGCCGTGGCGCTCCCGCCTGAGGCCTGATCGGTCTTTGCCCCTGGGGGGACACGGGTTCCACCTGGGGTGAGGTGTTAGGCCGCCCGGCCGTGGACAGGGATCTTAAGAGAACGCCCTCCCAGGCCGGCCGGCCGACCCCGCCCAAGCGGGGCGGCTGCGCTCCTTTGGGCGGCCATGGCTAGAGCTGTCCGTGCGATGATCATTCCCGCTCCCGACGGATCCGCTGGCTCCGCACCGGGCAGTCCGGGTGCGCGGCCAGATCCGCGTTTGCCGGTGCCTGACGGCCCGGTCGCGATTCCCCGCAGCTCGGGTTGGTCCCTTTTCCGTGAGGTGCTCCGCCATGGCGGTCCGGGCTACCTCCAGTTTGCCATCACCAACCTCTGCAACGCCGACTGCGGCTTCTGCGGGTTCGCGCGTTCGCAATTCGATCCCCGGAAGCGTCGTTCCGTCACCCTGTCCGAAGCCCTCGATGTCATCGACATCGCCCGGCGCAATCACGTCGGGTACCTCCTGTTCGTCGGCGGGGAACCGTTGGTTCACCGGGATCTCCGGCCGATGGTACGTTACGCCGCCCGCCAGGGAATCCGCCCCATGCTCTGCACCAACGGGGCGCTGTGGACGGACTCCAACCTGCGCGGCCTGGCCGATGACGGCCTGAGCAGCGTCATCATGTCGATCGACGCCCATGACGTCGCCCGGCACGAGGACAACCGCGGTCTGCCGGAGGTCTGCGAGAAGATCCGTCGGGCCAACGAATTCTTCCGCGGGGCCGGCATCCAGACCACCGCGAGCATCACCGCCAGTCGGTTGATCGAGGATTACTCCCGGTTGCCGGACTTCCTCCGGTCCCTCGGCTTCCAGAGCTGCACCTTCAGCTATCCGCTGACCCAACTGCAGAGCAGTTACCTGAGCTTCTCCGAGGGCGGACTGGTGACCTTCAGCCCGGACGAGCTCTGGCACGTGTTCGAGAACATCCAGCGCCTGAAGCGGGAGAGCGGTTTTCCGATCGTCAACCCGACCGAATCCCTCCGGGAGATGCAACGCCATGTCCGGGGCGAGAAGGAACGCTTCGGCTGTCTCGGCGGCCACAAGTACTTCTACCTCGACTGGCATCTGAACCTCTATCGCTGCCACTTCTGGGAGTCGCCCATGTGCAACGTGTACGAGTGGGACGATTCGAAGCTCATTCGCGATGGTTGCACCCGCTGCATGATCGATTGCTACCGCGATCCCTCCGTCCTGCAACATGTCGCCATCAGTGCCAGTGACGCCTGGCAGGCCCTTCGTCAGGGGCGAGTGCTCCAGGCCGGACGCCATCTTTTCGATCGGCGCAACCTCGTCTCCCTCGGTGCCGTCTGGGAGGATCGGAAATGGATCGGAAAAGTCTGATGCTCCGGATGCACGCCTTCGCGGCCGTATTCCTCGCCCTCACCGCAATCTC
Organism: Akkermansia muciniphila; assembly: GCA_945873715.1. Classification (GTDB taxonomy): domain Bacteria; phylum Verrucomicrobiota; class Verrucomicrobiia; order Limisphaerales; family UBA9464; genus UBA6176. The sequence goes on along the minus strand of CAMCFL010000310.1, from coordinate 248 downwards.
CTCCGTTCAGGCGCAGGCTCCCGCGGCGACACCATTCCCGCCTCTGCCGGGGGCGGTCATCGCCCACAGCCCGGCTTCCTCGGGCCTGTACATCGGGTCGCCCAGTCTCGCCGTCCTGCCCGGGGGCGATTACGTCGCCTCCCACGATTTCTTCGGTCCCGCCTCGAATGAACACCGGAGCGCGCGCACGCGGGTGTACCGCTCCGGCGATCGGGGGTTGACCTGGCGGAACGTGTCCGAGGTCCAGG
>CAMCFL010000309.1 GCA_945873715.1 Akkermansia muciniphila | reverse complement strand
CAGGCGGTGACGGAGCCGGAATCACAGTCGAGACTGGTCCCTCGGGGGGAGGCGCGAAGCCGACAATTTGGTTGCTCATGGGATTCGAGTCCGGGGTCATCGGCTCGGCCTGCCGCTGGACGAGGGCAAGCATCGAGGCCAGTTGGTCCGCGGCCTCGGTGACCTTGCGGGCCAACTTCTCCTGCTCATCCATGAGGCGCTTCAGTTCGGTTGCGACTTCTGGAGTCCCAATGGCGGCTCCATCCCGGGAGGTTTCCTTGTACTTTGCCGCGGCCTGCTCCGCTACACGGGCGTCCATCATCGCCTGCTGGAGGGCTGCCACCAAATCATAGGCTTGGCGCACGGCCGCACGGCGCTCTGCGGCCGCCTCGGCGGCGTGCGCCTCGGAATTCCAGACACGCCGCGATTGCCACGCCAGGGCCAGGAGCATCACCAAGGCGATCGTTGTCAGAACCGACACATTCCGGTTCCGTCGGACCCATTTCCAGGTCCGTTCACTCAGGCCAACCGCCCGCGCCTGGATGGGTTCACCCCGTTCCCAACGCTCCAATTCGGCGGCCAGTGCTTCCGCCGTCCGATATCGGCGATCGGGAGTCTTCTCGAGACACTTGAGACAGATGATATTCAGATCCCGATCGGCCGTCGGGAGGTGGACAAAGAGCGGTTCGGGTTCCACCTCCAGAACCTGACGGAGCACTTCCATCGTACTGTCTCCCGCGAAAGGTGTCCGCCCCGCCAAAGTCTCATAGAGGATCGCGCCCATAGCATACACATCGACCGATGCCGTCACCCTCCGGGCTCCGCCCCCGGCTTGTTCCGGTGCCATGTAGGCTGGGGTACCCAAGACCGCGTTCGTCAGGGTGAGCGCACCATCGGACTTGAGCAATTTGGCCAGCCCAAAATCCGTCAGCCACGGGTTCCCGCTCTGATCCAGCAACACATTGGCCGGTTTGAGGTCCCGGTGGAGGATCCCCCGTCCGTGTGCATACTGGACTGCCCGCGCCAACCGGATCATCAGGCGCACCGCTTGCGCTGCTGCCATCGGCCCCGTCCGCAACCGCGTCGCCAGCGAAGCACCCTCGATCAGGCGCATGCTGAAGTAGTGCTGTCCGCCGTCCTGGCCGATTTCGTAGATCGGCACGATGTTCGGATGATCCAGCGCTGCCGCCGCCTCCGCCTCGGTCTGAAATCGCCGCACAAAATCCTTCGAGGCGAATTCACCAGCCAGGATGAGCTTCAGGGCCACGATTCGATTCAGGCTGATCTGCCGAGCCCGATAGACGACCCCCATCCCGCCACGGGCAATTTCCTCAATGAGTTCGTAATCCCCGAAACGTCTGGGGGGCGACCCATCGCCGATGACGGGGCTGGGGCCGAATGAGGCACGGGGAACGAATGCGGTCGGCGTATCCGACGAATCCGCCATCAAAGTGGGCTCATCCGCCGCCTCAACGGCGGATTCCAAGCGGCCCGATGATTTCAGGCCCGTGCCCGAACCCCGGCATCCGGTGCATACGACATCCCCCGCTTGGAGCTCTTTTCCACAAGCGGGACAGGGAAAAGCGGAATCGCCTTCAGGATTCACACAGAACAAGGGATGGGGACCTGGACCGCTCGTCAATGAACTTCCTCTCCCGATGAATCCGCGTTGGCCACCACACAGGTGCCAGCACCTCGCCCAAGGCCTTGCGCGCAAGGGCGAGGATCGATTTCACCAACAAGCCTCCACCGGTCCACCCGTTCCCCAACGTCATCCCACGGGAACGTCCACCCGAAAGCAGCCCGTCCGAATGCGCCCGCCGATGCGGGCCTGCACCCAGACCCGGAAGTCGCCGGCCTTGGGGAAGACCATGGGAAAAGTCACTTCCCCACGCCCCAGCAATCGTGCCACCACCTCGGCGGGCAACGCCCCCAGATCTCCACAGTTCACATCGGCTTCCTGCGCCGCCTCAGCCCCGCCGGCGCGCAGCGCAAACCGACGTGCCGCCGCCATCGACAGGTTTCCCGCCGGGTGCAGATGAGTGAACACGCTTCCATCCACGGCCGCGACGACGGCGTGACCGGGCATCCGAAGATACGGCTCCAATTGGCAGGGACGCCCGTCGGCCTCTCGAAAGCGTGCGATCAACCGGACCGGTTCCCCGGGGCGCAATTTCCCCTCGATCGCAAACGCCACCGCGCGTCCCTCGCCGATCGACTGAGCCTCGCCCGGCAGGCCCGCCGGGCCCTGGTGCCAGGCATCATCGGGATCGGTCTTGATTCCGCCTTTTAGAGTCTGGGTGATCATCAGGCGATTGGTGAGCGTCTGCACGGCCCCGAGGGCGTGGGTGACGTCGAGGAACACGTGGTATTCCCCGGCGGGCAGGGCCCCGACCACCGACTGTGGATCCGGATCGACCCTGGGTTCGGGGTGCAGATGCAGGAAGACGGGTTCCTCCCCGGAGCCGATGACGAAAGCATGCATCCTGCGCCCGTGGTCCTCGACCAGTTCCCACCCGCTCATCCGCATGGGAATGCCGCGACGATCCCGCCCGCGCGGTTCGCTGCCCCGGATCTGGAAGGCGAGGGAGGTCTCGGTGGGCTCGATCTCCACCGCCATTCGCTGTCCCTGCGCCCGCTTCTCGTGCTGGACATCGACCGCACCCCACCAGCGTTGGCCTCCGAACACCGCACCGACGGCGGAGAGTGCGGCCAACCCAGCACCAAACGCGCCCTTCCAGCGGCGTCCCACCAATCGTCCCAGAACCGTGCTCTCCCGGAAGGCGGCGTAACCGATGCTGATCCAACCGACGATGAGAAGCACCCCGAGGGATGCCAGCAACCAGCCCATCCATTCGGGCATCGGCTTGCGACTGGTGGCGAGGGAATTGGCCGGGATGACCAGGGTTCCCCCGCCCTCTCCCTCGATCTGGACGACGACCCCGTAGGCACCGGTTCCCATGAACCACAGTTCGCCTTCGTAAAGCCCGGCCTCCCCCGGAACTGGTCGGGCGGGATCGGGCCTCGGTGCTCCGGAGCGGTCGGTGTCCCAGTGCAAGGGCAGGACCGAGACACCTGCCGGCGTGCCTTCGAGGACGCGGACCCCGATCTGGGCCAGGCCCGGCACGACATCCGGGGGTTGCACCACCACGCGCACCGGATACCGACCCGCCTTTCCTTCCAACACGACGAACGGCATGCCGACGTGGGCAAGAAGATTCCCGGCCAACGCGAGCCAGAGGAAGAGGCCGGTGCGAAGGAAGGGCTTCATCGGCGGACGGAGGATTGGAACCGACCCGCCACAGCGCCCACGATCGAGGACCCCAGGGCGATCAGCAGGGTCCAACCCAGCGTCGCCCGCGTCACCGGGTTCCGTTCGATCCCCCAGTATTCGCCACGCCAGGCGGGCCTACTGGCGAAGCTGAAGAAACGGTTGCCGGCAAAGAAGGCGTTGTCGGCCGCCGGACTCAGGAGGAACTCGCTGAACCACCAATGCACCGGTACGAACGCCGCAGTGAACAGCAAGGCGACGCCGACCGCGAGGACCAGATCTCCGGTCCAGGTCCGCCACCGTCGCAGCCAACCGGCATAGAGATCGATGAGCATCGCCGGCACCACCAACAGCAGCGGGAATGGCGGCGGGACCATGTGCGTGATCGGAGTGAAGATCGGGGCCAGCTTCGGCTCGGCAGCGAACAACGGCAGGATCCAGATCATCGTCATCGAGATCAGCGCGTAGATCCCCGCGACGACCGTCGCGGCAAACCGGATCGCCCCCTGCCGGGCGACCGCGCACAGGAAGGACGGATACATCGCCGCCGTCGCCAGATAGAAGGGAGCCGTCCGCATGAGGTTGGGGTAGCTCATCTCCGTGAGCAGGATGGCCGACAATGACAACTGCACCCCGCCCGCGACCAGCATCAGGGCGTTGCCGCCGTTTCCACCTTTCCGGTTCCGGGAAGCCACTGCCATCAGCACCGCCCCGGTCACCACCGCGTACATCCCCGCCGCCAACAGCGCGTGGGGCGGCGACAGGATCTTCACGTCGAGGCCGTAGGCGTCGTGCCACCAGTTGTCGAAAGGCGCACTGGTCAACATCGCCACCGCACCCCAGACCGCCACCCACGACCCCAGCGGACCCCGAAACCCCAGGATCCCAACGGTGCGTTCCCGCCATTCCTCCCGACGCCAAAAGGTCGATGACAGGATCATCCAACCACCGAGCAAGCCACCCAGCAGGCCGCCCAGGTGGATCAGGAGATGAGCAGGCGTCCAGAAGGTGTCGCGTCCGATGGCGGAGTGCCACGAGATATCCCAGATGACTCCGTAGGCGATGCAGGCCGCACCGAACACGGTGAGCCAGGGAACCCATTGCCATTCCCAGGAAGTCCGCGGCGTCTCTGCCGGACGATCGGCATCGGCAGTCCAGCCGAGGACGACTGACCCTGCCTGGGAAGCATTTTCCATGGATCCAGCCTGCCGGGGCATCGGGTCGCCGTCCACTGTTGGGAAAGAACGGGAGGACGCGGTTGCAGGCCCGCTGCCCTCAGCGGGCGTTCCCCCATCGCCGCCTGAGGGCAGGCGGCTTACAATCAGGACGCATTCAAGATGCGAACTCGTCCCTCCGACTGCCCGCGTTGACGGATGAGTGTTTGACTCTTACCAAACACTTGGCAGCTTATTCCTGCTAACCACACGTCTCGTCTCACTGATATGCGCACGTCGATTTCCGGACCTCAAATGAGGCAAGCCTTCACGCTCATCGAACTCTTGGTGGTCATCGCCATCATCGCCATTCTGGCGGGCATGCTCCTGCCGGCGTTGGGCAAGGCCAAGACCAAGGCTCAAGGGATCAAATGCATGAGCAACAGCCGCCAGTTGATGATCGCCTGGAAGCTGCACTCCGGTGACAACAACGACG
>CAMCFL010000308.1 GCA_945873715.1 Akkermansia muciniphila | reverse complement strand
GGGTGGGTCGAACTCCGCTTCCCCGCTTCTCCGCGGCTGCCCACCGGCCGGAGGAACCCATGCATTGGGCGAGGACGCCCCCGGTCCCGGGAGGGCAGCATGCACCCAAAGGCGTACCATCCGGTAGGGTTAGACCGGTCTTTGAGATTGGAAACCTTCCGGGCAATCGATACCTCTTGCGCCAATTCATTCGCACGGGATCTCCCGGCCCCGTCTGGATCATCCTCTGGTACCCTTGAAGTTCCATTTCGCCACTTGTGTTGCCTTCCTGCTGATCGCAGCGGGACTGGTGCGGCTCTCCGCACAGCAACCGCCCCCGATGCAGATCTCGCAGCCCGCCGGGACCGGGGTGGAGGTGCGGTGGTCGGCGGAGGTGATTGGCTATGTGCTGGAGGAGACCTCGAGTCTCGACGGCACGCCCGTCTGGCGGATCAGCCCGCTCGTCCCCGAGGTTCAGGGTGGATCCAGGGTCGTCTCGGTGAGTCCGTCGGCCACCAGTCGTTACTTTCGGCTGCGGTCCACGGGCGCGCGTCCGCTCACGGTGGTTTCGTCCACCTCTCCGGCCAATGGGGCCAATGGAGTTTCGGTCACGCGTGAGACGGTTTTCCAGCTCTCTGGTCCGCTGGCACCGGATGCGCTCCTCGATTTTACCCGATTGAGCGCCGATTACGGCGGACGTCGCCTGCTGACCCGGGCGGAGGTTTCGACGGATCGCGACAAGATCAATCTCTTTTATCTGGAGGACATGCCTCCGGGATCTCGCGTTCGCGTGACCCTCGACGGCAGTGGTTTGAAGGACGCCAGCGGGCTTGACGTGGATGCCGATGGCGACGGTCAACCGGGCGGTGTGCGGGCCCTTACCTTCGACACCTTCAGCGCGGCACCGATCAGCGGGACCGCGGTCATCGGCAAGGTCTTCGCTTCCGAACCCGTGGCCGGTGGCACCCCGGGCCAGGTCGTCAATCGTCCGCTCAAGGGCGTGATCATCACTGTGGATGGAGCCGAGGAAACCCTTCGTGCCGTGACGGATACGACGGGCGCATTCATCCTGGATCCGGCACCGGTGGGTCGGTTCTTCGTCCATGTAGATGGACGGTTGGCACAGGGAAGCAGTTGGCCGAACGGAGCGTACTACCCGTTCATCGGGAAGGCCTGGGAGGCGGTGGCGGGTCGGAAAGACAATCTGGCTGCCGGCTCCGGCGAGATCTTCCTGCCGTTGATCCAGCAGGGGACCCTTCTGCCGGTATCCGCCGTCGAGGAGACGCGGATCAAGTTCCCGGCGTCGGTGATCGCGCAGAATCCCCAACTCGCAGAGGTCGAGCTTCGGGTGCCGGCCAATTCGCTTTTCGACGATAAAGGCACCCGAGGCGGAAGACTGGGCATCGCGCCGGTGGCACCGGACCGCCTGCCCGAGCCGCTCCCTGCCGGGTTGAATCTGCCCTTGGTGATCACGGTGCAGTCCGATGGGGCACAGAACTTCGACCGACCGGTCCCCGCGCGGTTCCCCAATCTTCCGGATCCGCGGACCGGCAAGCGACTGCTTCCGGGCGCGAAGAGTGCCTTGTGGAGCTTCAACCACGATACGGGCCGATGGGAACTGTCCGGGCCGATGACCGTCACCGAGGACGGGCTGTATGTTGAAAGCGATCCCGGATACGGCATCCGCCAGCCGGGTTGGCACGGTACCCAACCGGGGACCGACGGGAATTGCGATCAGTTGCTCGGCGGCGGTGGCGGCGACGATGGCGGAGGCGACGATGGCGGCGACGATGGTCCTCCTCCGGACGACGACGGGGACGGCACTCCCAACGGCGACGATGACGACGTGGATGGCGATGGCGATCCCAACGAGACCGATCCGGATGACGACAACGACGGCGTCCCGGACGACACGGATCCGGACGATGACAATGACGGCACGCCGGACGACGAAGAGACCGACACCGATGGCGACGGGCAACCGGACGACTCGGATTCCGACGACGACAACGACGGCATCCCGGACGACATGGATCCGGACGATGACAACGACGGCACTTCAGATCAGGACGAAGTCGATTCGGATGACGACGGCGAACCGGACGTGACCGACCCGGATGATGACAACGACGGCACTCCCGACGACCAGGAGACCGACACCGATGGCGACGGGCAACCGGACGACTCGGATACCGACGACGACGACGACGGCATCCCGGACGACGTGGATCCGGACGACAACGACAACGGCATTCCGGATGAGGAAGAAGCGGATTTGGATGGCGACGGTGATCCCGACGTGACCGATCCGGATGACGACGGCGACATGGATCCGGATGCGACCGACCCGGACGACGACGATGATGGGATCCCGGACGAGGACGAGCCCTGCAAGGACGCGGTGGGGCCGGATTGCCCGCCCAACACGCTGGCCCCGATCGATCAGAGCGACTGGCCGGTGACCAACAACGACTCCCATCCGGACGGCAATTTCACCGGGCATCGCGGGTTCGATATCGAGGGCAGCATCTGCCTGGACCGGACGGCCAATGTCTGGCGGTTCCGCATCGCGCGTCTGGTCTGGCGTGGAAACATCAATACTTCGACCAACAGCGGTTTCATCAGCACTGAACCGGTGGTTGGTGCCGGCGGCAATGTCACCGCGGGCAACTACTGCACGATCATCGCGGAGTTGGGCGGCTACCTCGGGCGCGGACGTGGGACCTGGCATCTCCGGTCGGCCAGCATGGCCCATGAAGTCTATCACCGGGACGTCGATTTGCCGGGGATCACCAACCCTCTCTGGCAGAATATCGAAGCCGCCGTCGAGGCCGAGGAGGTGCCCTGCGACCGGCCGGCTGCCGAGGCCGAACTGATCCTGCGCGGGAAGGTTGCCCAGGCCCTCGCCAATCTTGAATCCCAGTTCTCCACTGGCCTCACGGCCTTCAATGCCGGGCACGACAGCGCTAAGAATGATGGTGCCTATCAGGCCGGGCAGAATGTCCTCAACGCGCGAATCGTCGTGATCCAGAATCACGCCACCGCCGAAGCTTGGGCCGCTTGTCCGCCGACTTCCCCCTCGCCGGCTCCCGGTGCGCGGCGCGCCGGGCTGGCACTGGAGGGGGATCCGCGCCTGATCGATCTGCAGGCCGAAGTCGTGATTGGCGTGATCTATCCGGGCCAGACGGTCCAGATCCGGGTGACGGGATTCTACGACGACGGCACCCAGGTCGACCTGACCGAATCCCCGCGAACCACCTATCAGCCCTCCAGCGGAGGCGTGGTGACCGTCGGGAGTCTCGGGCTGGTTTCCGCCGTTGCCCCCGGTTCGACCACCGTCCTGGTCCAGCATTCCCCCGGGGTCGATGAGCTTCCCTTGCAGGCCTCGGTCCGCATCGTGGTCCCAGGCAACGTTGATCGTGACAACGACGGGATGCCCGACGCCTGGGAGACCGCAAACGGACTGAACCCGAATGATCCCGCCGATGGCCTGCGGGACCTCGACGGCGACGGCATGGTCAATGTCCGCGAGTACGAGGGCGGCACCAACCCCCGTGTGCGGGATACCGATGGGGACGGGGTGTCCGATCGGGACGAGACCCTCGACGGCAACAGTCCCCGCGACCCGACTCGGCGGCGGTTTCCGCCCTCGCTCGGGCTCCACCACTTCGTGCTGATGAACCTCGAGACCGGCCGCATCGAGCAGCGCGGGCTCACCGGACGGAACGGCGAGGGCCACGAAAGCCTGATCATGGCGCCCAACAGCCGTTATCGGCAGTGGGTTTTCCATTCGGCCACCCGACGGGTCGGGACTGCGGACTGGATCACCCCCGACAGCGGTCGGACTTTCCAGTTGCCTGCCGTTCGCCTGCGTCGGGACACCTCGCCCGACACCGATGGCGATGGCCTTCGCAACGTGGCGGAATTGGTGCTGGGAACGAACCAGGAGAACCCCGACACCGATGGCGATGGCATCCGCGATGGAGCCGAAGTCGAGGCGGGCACCAGTCCCACCGACGGTCTGCCGGTCTCCACCGGCGTGATTGGATCGTCCGACACGCCCGGCAATGCGGTCGACGTCGCTGCCCTCGACAACTACGTGGCCGTGGCGGATTCCGAAGCCGGCGTCACCCTGTTCAATGTCGAACGCGGATTCACTCCGACCCGGATCGCCCAGATCGACACCCCAGGCACAGCACGCGGTGTGGCCCTCGTCAGCCGTCCGAACGCCGACGACATCCTTCGCGTCGCCGTGGCCGATGGCCCGATGGGATTGTCGATCGTCGATCTCGCCCTCCCGGCCAATGCCCGATTGACCCGAAACGTTCCGCTCGGATCCGATGCCCGGGCGGTCGCGGTCCGCGGCGGGGTGGCCTACGTGGGACTGAGCAACGGTGACGTCGTGCTGGTGGACATGAACAGCGGCATGATCATCGACCGCTTCCGGTTGGCGGCCGGTCCGAACATCCAGGACGTGGTCATCTCCGGTCCCACCCTCTTTGTGCTCTCGGCCGATCGTTTGTTTGCACTGCCGGTGGACGAGGCGGAACTCCGGGTCAGCTCGAACATCGCCTCCCCGGGCGGCCTTGGTGCCGGTCAGCGTCGGTTGCGGCTCTTCGTCGCGGATGGCCGGGCTTATGCCTCCCATACCTCCGGATTCAATGTGTTCGATGTGACTGATCGCTCGAACCTCCGCAGCCTGAAGAACCACAACACTTCGTCGCGGGGTTGGAAGCAACTCGTTCCCAATGGATCCGGTCTCGGCCTCGGCACGGTGGATGCCAACAGCACCGACGACGGCCCCCACGACGTGTCCGTGTATGCGCTCGGTGCGGACGGGCTGGGGTTGACCTTTGTCGCCACACTGCGCACTCCCGGGATCGCGACCGCCCTGACGGTGTACAACGGCCTGGCTTATGTGGCGGAT
>CAMCFL010000307.1 GCA_945873715.1 Akkermansia muciniphila | reverse complement strand
CCCTGGGAGAATTTGCGGAGGCACTTGGGCGGGTGTTGTCCGGCCTCGGATATGCCGTCGAGGTCATGGGCCCCGACGAAGATCGGGGCTCGGGGGAAATTCGGCAGGAATCGGTGCTCCAGACGACCGACCTCTGTGCGGTGGCCTGTGCCGCGGGCAAGATGGGTGAGTTGGAATTCTTTCCGAGACTCCGGACGCTGCTGCGTGAGCAGTTGGCGGGGGCGCCCCGGACGGTGCAGTTCCATGGGCTTCGACCGGCGGTGAAGCAGTTGCTCGGCCGGAAGCACTGGACCCAGGAGTGCGGAGAGTTGGAGCAGCGCATCCTGGAGAGCCTGCGAGGATGGTGGTTGAAGGAGGGCCGGAACATTCCGACCCGGTTGGTCGTTCGCTGACCCAGGATCCTGGGCTTGCGACCGGGGGCGACCCCCGATGAAAGTTTACCCATGACGCTCTTCGAGAAGATTGTCGCCCGGCAGATCCCGGCGGAAGTGGTCTATGAAGACGACCAGGTGCTGGCGTTCCGGGATATCCATCCCCAGGCACCGGTGCATGTCCTGATCGTTCCGAAGCGGTTGATCCCCCGGATCGCCGCTGTGAAACCCGGAGACGAGGGGTTGTTGGGCCACCTGCTGGCGGTGGTGCCGGAGGTCGCGCGGCGGACTGGTGTCGCGGAGTCCGGTTACCGATTGGTCATCAACAACGGCGCGGACGGAGGCGAGAGCGTGCCCCATCTCCACTGCCATCTGCTCGGGGGACGCCCGCTGTCGTGGCCGCCGGGTTGACCGGGATTCGAGGGGCGCTCCGATCAGTCCTGCGAGGTCTCCGTGTCGGCCTTGCGGGCGTGCCAGAGGAGCCAGATGATTTCTTCGAAGAACGCGCTGGTGCGGGGGTAGCTGACGAAATCCTCGACGTGCTCGACCGGGGCGCCGGAGCACAGGGTTGCAGCACCCCGATTCAGGATGATGTGCGGCGCGAGTTGGCGGATCCGGCGCACCAGGAGCAGCAGTTTCTCCCCCGGGGAACGGCCGTTGAACTCCGGGCTGTGATGGAAGTGCAGGTTGTTGAGCGTGGTATGGAACCGCAGCACGGCGTCCCCAAAGATGATCTCAAACCGGACGTCTTCCCGATCGTACCCGACCCCGAGCAACCGCAGGCCCTTGTAGGGGATGTCGGTCACGTCCTCGCGGGCATTGAAGAGGCGGATGCAATCCTCGCGCATCTGCACGCTCGCGAAGACCTCGGCATCCGGAAGCCTGGGAAGATCCCCCTCGGCGACCAGTTCGACGGCCACATTCTCGTTCGCGAGCGACGCGGCGATATGCTGGGCCTCGTCGCCCGGAAGATCCCGGGCCAGGATTCCGAAGGCGTCATCGACGACGAAGATGGCATCCGCTGCGGAGAGGGAGTCGCTGGACCGAAAGGCGCGCTGGAGCGCCTCGATCGGAGGCGGTGTCAAGGAGGTTTGGAGCAGCGCGTAAGTCATGTTATGGCAAATGTGGCGAACCGATCCCCGCGGATGCCGCGTTTTCATCCCCCAGCGTGTACCTTCCTGTCAATCGCAGGCTCTTGCTGGGAGTGATGAATCACGATCCGAAGGGCCTTTGGGGCAATGCAGAAGCGAACCGGAAGCGGACCGATGTTATCGCCCTCCACCTGGAACTGGGCCGGGGCGGGTCCTTCGAACTGGAACTCCGGAGCCTGCTGATGCAGGACGCCGGACAGGTGCAGCAGCCGGCCCGTGCGCAGTGCGATCGAGGCTCGGACCAGACTCAGGACGTTGACGCGCTGAAGCAGGGCAAGGTCGAGTTTGCCATCGTCCAGTCGGGCCTCGGGGAACACCGGGATACGGCCTCCGTAGAAGCGCCCGTTTCCAATCAGGGCCAGTTGTCCGGAAAGTTCGATCGGTCCACCTCGGACCCGGATGCAGGGAAGCGGACCGCAGAGAGCTTGGACCCCAGCCCAGAGATAGGCGATCGGCCCCAGAAGTTTCTTCAGACGCCGCTGCACCTGGGCGATTGCCGCCGAGTCCAGTCCGGCACCGGCCATTTGGATGAACCATCGATCGCCGCCTGCATGGCGGGCGACGGCGAGATCAATGGTCTGGCAATGGCCCGTCTCGAGGGTGGCCCAGTCGCGCTCCAGACTGCCGCTCAGGCCGATCTCCTTGGCGAAGACGTTGACGGTGCCGAGCGGGAGCACCCCAAACGCGGGTCGCTGATCGATGGGGAGCTGCACCAAACCATTGACCACCTCGTTTACGGTCCCGTCGCCCCCGGCAGCGACGACGATCCGGGCTCCGTCCCGCCCCGCCTCCAGAGCGAGGCGGGTGGCATCTCCGCTGCACGTCGTCGGGAGGAATCGGGCCGACGAGGACAGGCGTGCGACCTGTCTGCGGAAGCCCTCCGCCCGATCGCCCTGGGCGGTGGGGTTGAAAATGACCGCAATCACCCGGTTTGGGTCCCGGGCGATTACTGGGGCGGAACGACGAGGCGATATTCCGCCGACCACTCGCTGGTGGGCGTCTTCGAAACCACTCCGGGGATCGAGTAATCGAAGCGATACTTGTAGGGCACGTAGGTGCGTCCCTCGGGAACCGGAACCAGGGCTTCCCACCGATTCAGGGCGACCGGGACGCGGGTCATGGGATAGAGCACCCCATCAATCACGACCCATGCCTTGACGGCGTCGGCATTGACCCCGCGCCGACTGGTATCCCACGTGACTTCGAAGGGATAGGTGCGGGTCGGAGTCGCCGCCACGGTGCGTGGGGTGAGATTGGAGACGGAGGTGGGCACGCACCCCGCGAGCGCCAGAGCGCCGAGAATGGCCACCGCCAAGGGACGGACGTTCATGGGACCCATGGTCCGCGGCAGGGGCATCGGTTGGCAAGGGGCTTCTCGGGTTCCTGTGTCGACCGTTCAGCTCCACTGGATGCGCGCCGTGACCGGACAATGATCGCTGGGCCACTGGTCGCCGGACTGGGTTGTCACGACGCCGGCATGCAGAACCTTGGCGGCACCCCGGAGCAGGATCCAGTCGATGCGCTGGGATTCCCTGCGGAGCGGACGGAAGTTGGAGAAGGAGTTGGCATCCTCATTGGAACGACTTGCCGCCGCATGCCAGGAGTCGGTGAGCCCGCCTTCCTGAACCAGCATCTCGTAGGAGCGGCTCTTGCCCGAGAGGGCGTTGAAGTCGCCGACCAACACCAGAGGCGTCGATTCGCTGACCTTGCCGATCCGCTCCCGCACCAGCGCGGCAGACTTTTGCCGGGCGGTTTCGATCTGGTGATCGAAGTGGGTGTTCCAGAAGTGGAAGATCCGTTTTGTCTCCCGGTCCTCGAAACGAACCCAGGTCACCATCCGCCGATTGGTGTTCCCCCAGGAAGTCGAGCCCATGACCTCCGGCGTGTCCGACAGCCAGAAATGGTCGAACTCCAAGGCTTCAAGCCGATCCCGCCGGTAAAACACCGCCATGAACTCCCCGTGGCTGCCGCCGTCCCGTCCCAGCCCGATCCATTGATACTCCGGGAGGTCCGAAGCCAGGTCCTTCAATTGCGGATAGACTCCTTCCTGGGTTCCGAAGACATCCGGCTTCTCCTGCTGCAACAGTTCGCGCATCACCGGACGTCGGGTCGGCCAGTTGTTCGCTCCGGTCGCAGCCGCATAACGCAGGTTGTAGGTCATCACATCCAGTGACCCCGGGGGCTTGGTGGTCGGGGCTTGGGCGCGGCTGAGCGGAACGGCGGCCGTGGCCATGGCGGTGCTGGCCAGGAAGCTGCGACGGGAGATCATGCCCAGAGAAGAGCGGAACCCAGGGTGTTTGTCAGGTCCCGGAATCGGGGACTCTCCGCCCCTGCGGGGCGGGCGTCGCCTCCCATGACGATCGTGAAACCCGCGACGACTTGAATCTTGAAACTGAAATCTTCCCTCCGCCTCTGTCCAGGCCGCTATTCGTCGCCTCCGCCTCCGTCGGGACGCGATGTCCGGGAGCCGGTGTCGCGACAGATTCCCCGACGGGAGGCCGCCATAAACTCGACCATCTCCAACACGAGCGGGCTGTTCGGGAACTCGGCGCGGACCGTGGCGAGGGCCTTTTGAAGGGGTTGTCGCGAGCGGAACAGCCGGTGGTAGGCGCGGCGCAGTTCAAGTCGTTCCGCCGCGCTCACCCCGGCACGACGGAGCCCGATCACGTTGAGTCCGGCGATGCCATTGTTTCCACGGGCGATGCAGAAGGGGGGCAGATCCCGCGAAATCCCGGCACCGCCCTGCATCAGGGCCAGACGGCCAATCCGGCACATCTGGTGGACCAGGCAGGTTCCAGAGACAAACACCCGGTCGGCCAGCACGGCGTGCCCGGCGATCAGGGCACCGTTGGCGATGACATTGTGATCTCCCAGTTGGCAGTTGTGACCGATGTGACAGCCCGCCATCAGCAGATTCCCATTTCCGATGACGGTATCCTCGGTGGTCTTGTTGGAACGATGGACCGTGACGTGTTCCCGAAAGGTGTTGTCATCCCCGATCCGCAGCCGCGTCGGGCTGCCGTCGTATTTGAAATCCTGCGGGGCATCTCCCACGACGGCCCCGGCATGAAAACGGTTCCGGGCTCCGATCACCGTGTGGCCCGTCAGATAGACCCCCGGGCCCACCTGACATTCCGGCCCGAGCACGACGTCCGAATCAATGACCGCATACGGACCGATGCGGGATCCGGGACCGATCCGGGCGCCCGGGTGAATCACGGCGGTCGGATGCACGCTGCTGGACGGCGATTCGGACATGGCGACCCGCAGGATGGGGGCGGGGCAGGGAAGTTCCCAGTCCCCAGTTACCCGGGAGGGGCGAGCTCGGGAGGGGCGAGCTCCGCGAGTCCGTGTTCCGTGCGCAGTACCGGCGGGCCGCCGGTACCCCCG
>CAMCFL010000306.1 GCA_945873715.1 Akkermansia muciniphila | reverse complement strand
GAAGGCGAGGGCGATGAACTCTGGAAGGAACCGTTCCAGGGTTTCCTTCCAGGCACCGTCGTAGTCGATGGCTTCGGTATCGATGCCGAGATCTACGCCAAGGCGGCGTGGAGGTTACAGACGATCTAGATTGGCCCAGGGTGCATCTTGAGTTTGTCATGGATGTAGGCCGCCTGCCCTCAGGTGGCGATGAGTTGACGCCCGCTGAGGACAGCGGGCCTACCAAACTCAAGATGCACCCGTTGGCCCAGTGGAGCATTTTCCCGATTGATCTCGCGCCGTGCCCACCCGAAAAGTGCTCCGTGCGTTCCTACCAGAATTACATCGGCGGCCAATGGTCCGCGGCCGCGTCGGGCAAGACTTTCGAGACCCGCAATCCGGCGGACTCCCGCGAAGTGGTGGCCAGCTACCCGTTGAGTGGCACGCCTGAAGCCACGGCCGCCATCGCCGCCGCGCAGGCGGCGTTCCCGAAATGGGCCGCGCAGACGGCGGTGGCCCGGGGTCGGATCCTGAGCAAGGCCTCGCAGATCCTCGAATCGAGAAAGCCCGAACTCGCCGAACTCCTGGTGCGCGAGGAAGGCAAGACCCTGACCGAGGCCACCGGCGAAGTGGGACGGGCGGTCGACATCTTCCGCTACTACGGCGGCATCAGTTACAGCGCGAATGGCCAGACCTTCCCCCATGATCTGGCCGGCAACCTGATGTTCACCCGACGCGAACCGTTGGGAGTGGTGGCCTTGATCACGCCCTGGAATTTCCCGATCGCCATCCCCGCCTGGAAGGCCGCACCGGCGCTGCTTTCGGGTAATGCGGTCGTTCTCAAGCCCGCCTCCCAGGCACCGGCAATGACCCTCGAGATCGCCCGGGCCCTGCATGACGCCGGACTGCCGGCGGGCGTGTTCAACGTCGTGGTGGGTGAAGGGCGTCCCTTCGGCGCCGAGGTCGCCTCCAATCCGGCGGTCCAGGCCCTGAGCTTCACCGGTTCCCACGCTGTCGGCACCAGCCTGTATCAGGCGGTGGCTCCCCGACGCATCCGGTGCCAGCTCGAGATGGGATCCAAGAATCCCACGCTCGTCCTCGCTGATGCCGATCTGGACCTGGCTGCCAAGCTGGTGGCGATTGCCGGATTCGGACTGACCGGCCAGGCCTGCACGGCGACCTCGCGCGTGATCGTCGAACGTCCGGTCCTCGCGGCGTTCACCGAGAAACTGATTGCCCTGGCGAAGGTCTGGAAGGTCGGACCCGGCCTTGCTGCGGGCGTGCAGATGGGACCCGCGGTCAACGAAGCCGAGTTGCAGGGCAACTTCGACGCCATCCAGCAGGCTCAGGCAGAAGGAGCCGAACTGCTCTGGGGTGGCGGACGCCTGACCGAAGGCGACCTGGCGCACGGCTGGTTCCTCCAACCCGCCGTCCTCGGCAACGTGACGCCGACGATGCGCATCGCCCGCGAGGAGGTCTTCGGACCCGTGGTGGCGATCCTGGCGGTGGATTCATTTGAAGAAGCCATCCAGGTCGCCAACGGAGTCGAGTACGGACTGTCGGCCAGCCTCATCACCCGCGATTTCAAGAAGGCCATGCTCTACTCGGAGCGGATCGAAGCGGGCGTCGTGAAGGTGAACCAGATCAGCACTGGCCTCGCCCTTCACGTGCCCTTCGGCGGCGTGAAGCAGAGTTCCACTGACACCTTCCGCGAACAGGGGACTGCCGCCCTCGACTTCTACACCCGCTCCAAGACCATCTATCTCGATTACTCAGCCTGACGTCCGCAGCCCCCGCCCGGGGCAACGGTCCTGCCAGCCTCATCCAATGCCACCCAACCCGCCCGCTGGATTCGTCGCACGAGGCGGCGTCTGGGTCCTCCTCCAGAATGCCCTGACGCTGTCGGTACTGATCGCGGGACCGGTGGGGCATTCCCTCGATTGGCACTGGGGCTGGCGGGCACCGGGGATTCCCTTGATGTCCCTGGCCGCCTGGCTGGGGATCGGCGGTGTTCTCGCCCTTGGCCGAAACCTCTCGCCCTACCCCCGATCGGCGCGGGCGACCGAGGTCGTCCAGTCCGGCGTGTACGCGTTGGTCCGCCACCCGCTCTATGGCTGCCTGATCTGTGGGGCCATGGGGTGGGCCCTGCTTTGGTCCAGCTACACCGCCGTCGCGCTGGCAATCGCCCACGCCCTGGCCCTGCTGGGCAAGGCGCAGATTGAGGAGGAATGGATGCGGGGACGGTTTCCCGATTACCCCGCCTACGCCCGCCGGGTCCGCCGATTCATCCCGTGGGTGTGGTGAGGGGGAGGGTTTAGATTCGAGTTTTCAGTTTCAAGCGGTCCCCGAGCGCTTGGTATCTTTGGACTGAAATCTTGAAACTTGAATCTCGGATCTGACTGCCCGGCCCTTCCCTTCCCCGACTCCGGATGATAGACCGACGGCATGCAGTCCCACGACGTCTTGCGGGAGGTCCTCAAATCCACCTCCGCCAAACAGATCTCGTCCGACCTCAACCTCTCCCTCTCGCTGATCTACAAGTGGGCGGAGACGCCCGATCCCGAGGCCTTGTCGCAATCCTACAACCCGCTCGACCGGGTGGATCAATTGTTCCAGAGCACCCGCGACCTGCGGTTGATCCACTGGATCTGCGAACGCTCGGGCGGCTTCTTCATCCGCAACCCGAAGACCCATCACAGTCACCCGGACTATCTGATCCCGGCCACCAACCAGATCGTGCAGGATTTTGCGGACCTGCTGGCGGTGGTGGCATCGGCGGCGGCGGACAACTCCGTCACTCCAGCCGAAGCGAAGAAGATCCGGCAACGCTGGGAACAGTTGAAGGGGGCGACCGAAACCTTCGTTCATTGCTGTGAGTCAGGGAACTTCAATGAACTGAAAGAAGGTTCCGCGCCCGAGAAGGTCTGACCCGTGAGCGGCCTGCCACTTCCACCGCCGGACGCCGAAGCCTCGGCCGGCGATGAGGTCATCGCCCAGGCTCTGCGGCGCTCGATCCTGGCCCTGGCCCTGATCGGAATGCTCGCCAGCGGGGTCATCTGGTGGTTCGCCCGCCCGACATCCACGCTACCGGGGCGGATCACCCCCCTGACCGCACCGAGGTCAAGCGAGTCCGGCGTTCCTCCACCGAACGTCCGCTTCACCGACGTCACCGACGCGGCCGGCATCCGGTTTGTCCATGCGAACGGTGCCCGCGGCGAAAAGCTCCTGCCGGAAACCATGGGTGGCGGGGTCGTGGCATTCGACTTCGACGGCGATCACGACAGCGATCTGCTTTTCCTCAATGGCACTTCCTGGACCGCGGATGGACCGGCGACGACCGCTGCCCTTTACCGTAATGACACTCCGCCTCGCGGCACGTGGAAGTTCACCGACGTCACCGCGGGCTCCGGTCTGGGGGTCCCCCTGTACGGCATGGGCGCGGCCGCCGGGGATTTCGACGGCGATGGCCGGGTGGATCTGTTCCTGACCTGCGTTGGCACCAATCATCTGTTCCGGAATCTGGGTGCCGGTCGGTTTGAGGATGTCACCGTCACCGCCGGGGTCGGCGGAGGCAATCTGTGGAGCACGGCCGCAGCCTGGTTCGATCTCGATCACGATGGAGACCTGGATCTGTTCGTCGGCAGTTACGTGGAATGGAGCCCGGAGCTGGACCGCCGCATCAACACGACCTTGGTGGGCGGTGGGCGGGCCTACGGTCAACCCTGGAACTTTCCGGGCACGTTCCCCTTTCTCTACCGCAACGACACCCTGCCGGGCGGGCCTCCGCGGTTCACCGACATCACCGCCGCATCGGGCTTGCAGGTCCGCAATCCAGCCTCCGGCCTCCCCATGGCCAAGACGCTGGCGGTCGCGCCCATCGACCTCAACAACGACGGATGGATGGACCTCGTCGTCGCCAACGATACCGTCCAGAACTTCGTCTTCACCAATCGCCACAACGGCACCTTCACCGAGGTGGGTGCCCAGACCGGCATTGCCTTCGATTCCTACGGACATCCCCGCGGTGCCATGGGCATCGACGCCGCGCGGTTTCGGGACGACAACGCCCTCGGGATTGCCATCGGCAATTTCGCCAACGAGATGAACGCCCTGTACGTCTCGCAACCCGGACAGGATCACCTCCTGTTCGCCGACGAAGCCATGACGGAAGGCATCGGCCCCGCCAGCCGCTTGCTCCTCAAGTTCGGCCTGTTCTTCTTCGACTACGACCTCGACGGACGTCTCGATGTCCTCACCGCCAACGGCCACCTCGAGGAGGAGATCGAGAAGCTTCAATCCGACGTCCGCTATCGGCAACCGGCCCAACTGTTCTGGAATGCGGGTGGCGGCCCCTCGTTCCAACCCGTGACCGAGACGCAGTCCGGGCCCGACCTCTTCCGCCCCCGGGTAGGCCGCGGCAGCGCCTTTGCCGATTTCGATCAGGACGGAGACCCCGACATCGTGATCTGCCAGGTGAACGGTCCACCCGCGCTCCTCCGGAACGATCAGCAACTGGGCCATCATTGGCTCCGACTGCGTTTGGTCGGACGCCACGGCAACACCGGGGCCATCGGAGCCTGGGTGCGCGCCCGGGTCGAAGGTCGGACGCTGGCCCGGCAGGTGATGCCCACCCGAAGCTACCTGTCCCAGAGCGAGCTCACGGTCAGCCTGGGCCTGGGCAAGTCCGCGCGCGTCGAAGGCCTCCAGATCCGCTGGCCCAACGGCCGCGATCAGGTCCTGGCCATCCCGGATTCCGACCGGGAGATCGAAGTCGTTGAGCCCTGAACGGGGCGGGGACGACGGGAAAGATTCCAGTTTCATCCCGGACCGAGGGATCCGGGAAAGATTTCAGTTTCAAGGTTCAAGCCCAGGACCCTCCCGGGACCGCGGGCGCCCCCGCCCGCCTCTCTCCTCCCTGCCCTCCCCAGGCGGCC
>CAMCFL010000305.1 GCA_945873715.1 Akkermansia muciniphila | reverse complement strand
CCCCCCTCCGCGCTCTCCGCGTCTCCGCGTGAAACACTCCCCACCGGACCGCTATGGATCACGCGGAGGAAAGCAGGTGAAACCGGCCGCGATCCCGATTCCAAGAATTCTGGAGTGCTTCATCGGGTGGCGTCTCCCGGGGCTTGAGCCGTCTTCCGGGCACTGCGGCTGGCCAGATACAGAAATGCCGGAACACTCCACACGATGCTTCCCAAGAGGCGCAACATCAGCATGGCATCCCTCGGTTGAGCCAGCGCTCGTACTCCACCAAGCGATTGGTGCGATCGAGGGTGACGATGAGGGCAATGCCCCCCAATCCAATGGCCACCGCACAGACACTTGCCCGCGCAACGCCCGCGCACTTCTGTCGCTTCAGACAGGAACCGGCCCCAAGCAGCGCGATCGGAATGAACAGGAAGAGCGCCGTGAACGGCTCCCAACCGGAATGCCCGGCCCGGTTTCCCGCCGCGTAGCCAGCGATGAGCATCAGGGCGATCGCGCCCAGAGCCACCGAACTCCAGAGGGCATAGGTCAGAATTCTGTGCATGCAGGGGGTGAAGCCAAACGCTCAGGGTTCGACGAGGTCGGGCGAAAAGCTTGCCAGCACAGATGACGCGCTTCGCCAGAACACCGACAACGAATGCGGTAGCGAAGAGAATCCCGAAGCATCGGGCGAACCCGGACCGGCTCGGACAGTGGCTTTCTGGCGTTACTCACAGGATCCCAGTTTCAACGCCTTGGAAAGGCCTCACGCGAGCTCTCCGATCAAGTCCGGTATGGCTGCCTCAATCCGTTTCAGTGTCTCCGGGCGCTCCTGATTGGGGGCAGACGCAATCGAGACGATCACGACTGCTCCGGGGATGCCAATGATGTAGAAAGTGTACTGCAGCTCATCATCCGCCCTCGTCGTGGGATCTTGAAAGTAGCGATAGGTTCCCTTGTCGATGGGACGGGCTCCTGACTTGGTGGCGAGGTGATCCACAAAATCGTACGCACTCTTGGGATCATTGGTGAAGGCCTCATGGCGGTGGAGCGTCGCGCTGAAGTTGTGACTGCTGCCATCAATCGCGCCAATCAGCACTCCCTCTCCGTCGAAAGCCGCCAGAAAATCGTGCGGCAACACGACAACGAAGTCGGTCTCAGCAAACCTGTGGCACTTCCATCCATCTCGCAGAAGCGCGATGCATAAGCCTCCACCGTGTGTAGGGGCAGGCGGGCGACTGAACAGCTTCCTGATCGCATCAAACATGGTGATTCGAGACTGGATGAACGAAACGGTGGAAATCCACGGAAGCTCAGGCGACGACCTGCGGAGATGCGCTTACACCAATACCGCAGGCGTTCGAGATTCAAACCACACGAGGTCGCACCCGCAAGGCCGATCTCGCCCCCCGCCGCAGGATCAAGCGCACCGACCGGATGGACCTTGGCCGGGTGCGGAGCACCGAGGAGAGTAGCACACAGCGGCAGCGGCCCGCGGGAGCCTCCCCTCACGAAACAGGAGCCCCGGCGGGGCGTGGGTCGCGTGCTTCCTTCGCCGCTCCGCGGCTACGAACGCGGGAGTCAGTCCGAAGCTCCCCCGTTCAACCGCGAAACCGCCGTTGCTCCTCCGCAGAGGACGCATCTGCGCCATCTGCGCCATCTGCGGATAGAACTCCGGTTTTTGGGTTCAACGGGATTGCCCGAAGCCCCCTCCCGGCCTTAAGATAGCATCCATCGTGCTCCCCAGTTCCATCCGTCCTGTCGGAATCCTTCCGAGGCCTGTCTGGCCACGGATCCTCCGCACCCTGCGCCCGCTCACGCTGCTGGCGCTGGCGATCGCCGGTCCTGGGATGCCGATCTACGCGGCGGAGGCGACCTCGACCGCCCAGACCGCCCCTGTCCTCGGAGCCAGTGCGCTCGACTGGTGGTCGCTGCGTCCCGTCCGGATGCCGGCCGTCCCCGTGCCTGCGGATCCCCATCATCGCGAGCGGATCCGCACGCCGGTCGACGCCTTCATCTTCAGTCGTCTGGAACGGGAGGGATTGCACGCCTCGCCCGAGGCCGATCGACGGACCTTGATGCGTCGTTTGCATTTCGACCTGGTCGGGTTGCCGCCAGATCCGGCCGAGGTCGACCGTTTCCTGGCCGATCCGGCACCGGACGCCTACGAGCATCTGGTCGATCGACTGCTGGCATCGCCGCAGTACGGAGAGCGCTGGGCGCGTCATTGGCTCGACGTCGCGCGTTACGGCGAGACCCACGGTTACGACAAGGATCAGCCGCGAATGAATGCCTGGCCTTACCGGGATTATGTCATCCGCTCCCTGAACACCGACAAGCCTTACGGCCGGTTCGTGGAGGAACAGGTGGCCGGGGATGTCCTGTGGCCGGGGACCGAGGACGGCACCACGGCGCTGGGCTTCATCGCGGCCGGTCCCTGGGATCTGATCGGGCATGCCGAAGTCCCGGAGACCAAGACCGACGGTCAGATCGCCCGCGCGCTCGATCGGGACGACATGGTGGCGAATGTCCTGAACACCTTTTGCAGCGTCACCGTTCAATGCGCCCGTTGCCACGATCACAAGTTCGATCCGATATCGGCCACCGATTACTACCGTCTGACCGCCGTGTTCGCCGCCCTGGATCGGGCCGATCGGAAGTATGACCCGGATCCTGCCGTGGCTGCCCGACGTCAGGAGTTGGATCAACGCCGGATCCCGCTGGAGAAGGAAGTCGCCCAATTGAACCGCGACCTTGCGGCCCGGGGAGGTCCAGCCTTCACCGTCCTGGATCGATTGGCGGGGCTGTCCGGTACGGGCAAGGCCCCGCTGCAACCGGAGAGCGGCTGGCATTCCGGCATCGACGCGTCGCAGGAGACCGTCAAGTGGGTCCAGGTGGATCTGGGGGAATCGGTCGGGATCCGGCGTGTCGTGACGGCCGCGTGCACCGACGATTTCAACGGCATCGGGGACGGGTTTGGATTTCCCGTGCGTTATCGGATCGAGGCGAGCGAAGACCCGGAGTTCCGCAGCGGGGTGATGACCGTCGTCTCAAAGGAATCGCAGGATGTCCCCAATCCGGGCGTTGAGCCCGTGGCCGTGACCGTCCCGACCGGGATCGGGGCCCGGTACGTCCGCTGGACCGCCACCCGTCTGGCGAAGCGGTCGAACGACTGGATCTTTGCCCTGGCCGAGGTGCAGGTGTTCGACGCCGACGGCGTGAACCGGGCGCTGGGTCAACCGGTGACGTCCCTGGACAGCGTGGAAGCGCCGGTGCGCTGGGGGCGGGTCAACCTGGCAGACGGCTGGTATCCGGGCCTTCGCACGATGGCCACGGCCGAGGTCGTGAAGCAGGTCCGAACGGAGCGCGATCGCATCGCCCTGCGCCTGGATCCGACGTTGGTGGGCCGACGGGGCGAGGCCCAGACGAAGCTGGAGGTCGTCCGCGGCGAGGCCGCCCGGCTTCCCGCCCAGCGCGTGGTTTATTCCGGCACCATTCATCATGGAAGCGGGGCGTTCCGCGGAACGGGACCCGACGGCGGCAAGCCCCGGGAGATCCACGTGCTGAGCCGGGGCGACGTGCGGAAGCCAGGCCCGGTGGCCACTCCTGGAACTCTGCGGTTCCTCGATCGCCAGGGCGACTTCGAACTCCCGGCCGGGCACGGCGAGGGCGAACGTCGCGCCGCCCTTGCGCATTGGCTCACCGACCCGGCGCATCCGCTCACCTGGCGATCGATCGTCAACCGGACCTGGCAATACCACTTCGGACGCGGGCTGGTGGATTCACCGAATGACTTCGGACGCATGGGACAGGCGCCCTCGCATCCGGAGTTGTTGGAATGGCTGGCGGCGACTTTCCGGGACGGGGACCAATCCCTGAAAGCCCTGCATCGCCTGCTGGTCACCAGCAGCACCTATCGGCAGGCCTCCACCGATCAACCGGCTGCAGCGGCCATCGACGCCGACAACCGCCTGCTCTGGCGCGGGCAACGCCGCAAGCTCGAAGCCGAAGCCGTCCGCGACAGCCTGCTGTGGGTGGCGGGCAAGCTCGACCTGGCGGTGGGCGGCCCCAGCTTCCAGGACTTCAAGGTCGAACGCCCCGAGCATTCGCCACATTACGAATACCGTCTGGCCGACCCCGACGATCCCCGCACCCATCGTCGGTCGATTTACCGATTCCTGGTGCGGTCGCAACCGCAGCCGTTCATGGCGACGCTCGACTGCGCCGACCCGTCGATGTCGGTGGACAAGCGGAACGAGACCCTCAATGCGTTGCAGGCTTTGGCGCTGATGAACAATCGCCTGACGGTGGCCATGGCCCGGCAGTTCGCCGCCCGACTGGAACGCCTCAGTCCGGATCCGGCGCAGCAGGTGGAGATCGGATTCCGACTGACCTTCGCCCGGAATCCGTCCCCGCCCGAAGCCGAAGCCCTCTTGGCTTACCGGCGCGAACAAGGTCTTCCCAGCACCTGCCGGGTCCTGCTCAACCTCAACGAATTCACCTTCATCGACTGATGTCACATCCCTCGCCCTGGCATCGTAAAACCGGCGAACCCACCGGTTCGCGACGGGACTTCCTCTGGCGTTCCGGTGGAGGGCTCGGCGGGATCGCGTTGGCCGCCATGCTGGGCGAACGCGCCCGTGCCGCCACCGACACCTCCCCTCAACCGCTCATCCGTCCGCGGGCTCGGCGGGTGATCCAGATCTTCATGGCGGGTGCCGCCAGCCACGTGGATCTGTTCGACCACAAGCCCCTGCTGGAAAAGAGGCACGGAGAGAAATGGGATCCCGGCGAGAAGGTCGAACTGTTCCAAGACGGACTCGGTGCCGTGTTCCGTCCGCCCTGGTCCTTCCAACCCTACGGACAGTGCGGCAAGAGGCTGAGTGAGGTCGTCGCACCGCTGGGGGCTGTGGTGGATGAAATGGCCTTCATCCACAATCTCGTCGGCAAGACCGG
>CAMCFL010000304.1 GCA_945873715.1 Akkermansia muciniphila | reverse complement strand
CCGACCTGCGGGGAATCCTCCGCTACATCCCACGGTTCCGGGAAAAGACCTTCGTGATCGCCGTCGATGGGGCGATCGTCACCGACGACAACTTCCCGAATCTCCTTCTGGATATTGCGGTCCTGCGCTCGCTGAACATCCGGACGGTTCGTGTGCACGGCGCGGCCCTGCAGATCTCGGCGCTGGCCGCCGAGCGCGGGACGACTCCCTCCAACCTGGATGGCGCCGGCATCACCGATGCCGCCACGCTTCACCTGTCGTTGACCGCCGCCAACCGGCTGACCCACGAAATCCTCGAGGGACTTTCGGCCAATGACATCCGGGCAGCCTCGACCAACGCCGTCATCGCCCATCCGTTGGGGATCGTCGGTGGGGTGGATCATCAGTTCACCGGCAAGGTCGAGCGCGTCGACACCGAGATGCTTCAAGGTCTCCTTCAACAGGGCATCGTTCCCGTCGTTCCACCCCTGGGCTTCGACGGCGACGGAAAGACTTTCCGCGTCAACTCCGATGCCATCGCCTTCTCGCTGGCCACCCAGTTGCGGGCCGTGAAGCTGGTGTACATCACCAGCTCGGATGGGCTCTACCGGCAGGACCGACTTCTCCGCCAGGTCGCCGTGGGCGAACTGAAGGCCATGCTCCAGCAGCAACCGTCCGAACTCCGGTCGGAAACCCTCTACAAGGCGCGCTACGCCGTGGCCGCCTGCGAACAGGGAGTGCCCCGGGTACACATCATCAATGGTCGGGTGGATGAAGGTCTGCTGGCCGAGGTGTTCTCCAATGAAGGCATCGGAACCCTCATCTACGCCAACGAATACACCCAGATCCGACGGGCCCTGAAGAAGGACATCCGCACCCTGTTCAACCTCACCAAGGCGCCCATGGCCGCCTCGGAACTGGTCAAGCGCACCCGCGCCGGGATCGAACGTCAGGTCAGCGACTACTACCTCTTCGAGATCGACCGCAATCCGGTGGGCTGCGTCGCCCTGCACATTTACCCGGAACAGAACACAGGCGAACTCGCTTTCCTTTTCGTCAGCCCTTCCCACGAGAACCAGGGCATCGGCAGCAAGCTGGTCCAGTACGTCGAGAGTCGTGCCCGCGAACTCGGCCTCTCCGCGGTGTTCACCCTTTCCACCCAGGCCTTCACCTGGTTCCAGAACAAGGCCGGGTTCGTCGAGGCCTCCCCGGAGGATCTCCCCCCGATCCGACGCGAACGCTACGACGCCTCCGGACGCAACTCGAAGGTCCTCATCAAACGCCTCCGCTGAGGTCGCTCCATGGGGGGGGAATGGGCGGCCCGCCCGTTCGTTCCAATCCAGACCGACCCTCTCGCCCACGACGCCCCCAAGCGCCTCCCCATCTGCGGCATCTGCGCCATCTGCGGATAAAAACGGTGGCTTTCCGAAGTGCCGGCGAGCCGCCAGCACCCCCGCCAAGGATCACGGACTCGTGGAACTCGTCCTCTGGGGTGCCTTCGGAGTCTGTGTCACCGCTGTAGGCCCGCTGCCCTCAGCGGGCGTTTCTTCATCGCCGCCTGAGGGCAGGCGGCCTACATCCATGACCAACTTAAGAGGCACCCTGCTCGGCTCCCGCAAGGATCGACTGTTGGCAGGCATCGAGGGTGTCCTGCGTTTCCAGCGCGATCCGCGGCCATTCCCGGTTGAGCTGCCCCGACTGAACCTGCTCGGCAAACGAACGGAACATCCGCGATTCCTGCGCCCCGGGATCCCGCGTGGGGGCCTCGTCGATCTCCACCGTTCGGATGCCCGGCTTCATGCGGAAATCGCAGCCGCGAACGTCGAACTGGGACTGCACCACGTCGAACTGGACCTTGCGCCCGTCGTAGGGCAGCACGAAGTCCGATACCCGAAGCCCGGCCCGGGTGCCGCTCACCTGGAGCCACTGCTGATCGGCGGCGGCGAAGGAACAGTAGAACCCCGCCGTGATCGCCCCTTCGAACTCCAGCGTCACGCTGGCATCCGCCGGCACCCGCGTCCCGGAATTGCCGGACAACCATCGGTAACACCGCGCGGTGACCCGCGTCGGACGTCGCCACCCGAGGGCCCACAGGCTGATGCGGATGTTGTACCAGCCAAGATCGCCGAGGCATCCCATCGGTTCGAGAGCGGCATCGCCGCGGATGTTGGAATCCTCGAACCCGGGATCGGCCATGAAACTGAAGGCGGAATCCACCCGACGGATCTCCCCGAAAGCCTCCGTGTCCTCCAGAACGGCCCGCATGGCGTCCATGCGCCGGCTGTGCTGGAACATCACCCCGTCCATGAACTGCACCCCGGCCGTCGAGCAGGCCTCCAGCATGCCGCGCAACTCCCGCGCATCGACCGCACAAGGTTTCTCGCACAACACCTGTTTTCCGGCCGCCGCCGCCCGCCGCACCCACTCCCCGCGCACGCCCGTCGGCAACGGGATGTACACGGCATCGACATCCTCCCGGGCCAGCAACGCTGCGTAACCGCCCACGGCCGCGGGTCGCTGGACGAACGGAGCCTCCGCCTGGCAGGCCTCGACAAAGGCCGCCGCCCGGCCTTCGTCGCGGCTGGCCACCGCGGTGACCACCCCGTTTCCAGAAAGCCGGATGGCTTCCCAGTTCTTCCGCGCAATTCCCGCCGCTCCCAGAATCCCCCAACGCATCGGTTTCATGGCGGGATTCAGTGAACGCGACCCGGGTTCCCGGGACGGGACGAGATGGAAATCATGGGTTCAACGCTACCCAAGCGGAGGCCGCGGATGAAAGTCCGATTCCCTCGCTCCCGCTCCGGCGTTATCCTGTCCGCATGGCCAATCCGCAGAAATCACGCGCCCCCTGGGGAGCCCTGCTCGTGCTCGGCATCGCCGCCGGGATCGGGCTCATCGCCGGTCTGGCCTGGTGGACCCACCGGAGCGACCCGGACGCCGAGCAACGCTTCGGCGGATTGATGAATTCCGGTCGCACCTTTCTCGAAGCCGGCGACGCAGCCCGCGCGCTGGAAGTCTTCCAGCAAGCCCGGGGAATGAACCCGGCCAACCCGGACGTCCACGTCAACCTGGCCATCGCCAACCTGCTGGCCGGCCAACCCGCCCAGGCCGCGCTGCACGCCGGGGAAGCCACGCAGTTGGAACCGACGGCGGGTGCGGGTCACTACCTTCTCGGATGCGCGTTGCTCCGTCAGAACCAGTACTCGAACGCCGTCCAGGCGCTCCAGACCTCCAAGGACATCGATCGTACGGTCAACGCCGTGAGTTTCCAGATGGGCCTGGCCTACGCCGGCTGGGGAAAATTTCAGGATGCGGCCGATCAGTTCGAAGAAGTGACACAGTTCGAGACCAATCATCCCTCGGCCTACTATCAACTGGCCCAGATGAACCTGCGCCTCGGCCAGAAGGAGCGGGCCTCGGAAGCGCTCGCCCAGCATCAGAAGGCCAACGCCGGCAAGTCGCAGGCCGCCGACAACCCCTCCGTTTACGAGCGATGCGTCCACACCGTTCCCCGCGCCGTCGCCACCCTGGAACAGCCCGATACCCGGGGGATTCCAGTTCGATTCTCCGATCAGACTGTCGCCGCCTTCGGCGAAGGCGCGGGCCGCTTTCAAGGACCGCTGGCCACCCTCGACATCAATCGTCGGGGCTGGAACGACCTCGTCGTGTTCGACGGCGGCAGCCTCCGCCTGCTGTGGAACTCCAACGGGGTCTTCTCCATCCGCGCAGATCCCCTGCCTCTCCCCACCGTCGGCACCCCACGATCGATCGTCACCGGTGACATCAACAACGATCGTTACGAGGACCTTGTGGTCTGCGGCGACAACGGCATCGCCGTTCTCCGTTCCGCCACCAACGGCATCCTGTCCGACGCCACCCGGATCTCGAATCTCGGCACCGTCGTCGGATCGGCCGGGGTCCTGGTGGATCACGACTTCACCGGCAAACTCGGCTTCGCCACGCTCTCGACCAAGGGCGGCATCCGTCTTTTCCGCGGGTTCGGAAACCTCGCCTTCCGGGAAATGCCGTCCACGTCCGGCATCCCCGCTCAGGTGACCGGTGCCACCGCCATCGCCGTCGATGACTGGAACAACGACGATCTCCCGGACCTGCTGATCACCCGGACCGGTGCGTCGCCGGCCATCGTCTTCAATCAGCGCGGCGGCGGCCTGTCCATCAGCAACCAACCGACCGACTGGCCGGTCGCCCACGCCCTCGCCACCGCCGATCTCAACAACGACCTCCGTACCGACATCGCCCTCGCCACTGAAAAGACCGTCGATCTGTACCTCGGCGGCCTGCGTGAACCCCGTCGACTCGCCGCCCGCGGCAATCAGATCCGACACCTCCGCTTCATCGACTACGACAACGACGGCTGGCAGGACCTGCTGGGGTGGGGAGCGGACGGAATCCATGTCTGGCGCAACCGCGGACGCCTCGGCTTCAGCGAAGTCACCGCGACGCTCGGCCTGGAAAACCTTCGTCAGGTGCGACAGGTCCTGCCCGCGGACTTCGATCAGGACGGCGACACGGACTTCGTCGTGGCCCTCGAGTCGGGCGGGGTCCGTTACTTCCGCAACGACGGCGGCGACGCCAACCATTCCATCAAGCTCCGCCTTCTCGGCAATCGTTCCAACGCGTCCGGTCTCGGAACCAAGGTGGAGGTCAACGGCGGTTCCTGGCGGACCCTCCGAACGATCCAACAACTTCCCATCGAGATTGGCGTCGGCAAACGCACCCGCCTCGATTCGGTCACCGTCCGGTGGTTCGACACCCAACTCCCCTCGGTCGATGTCGCCGTGGAACCGAGGGTCGTCCTGCATCTCCCCGAACTGACCGTCCCCACCGGTTCCTGTCCCTACCTGTACGCCTGGGACGGCTCGGGATACCGGTTCATCACCGACCTTCTCGGGGCGGCTCCGGTGGGTTTGCCGGTCGCTCCGGGACGCTACATCGAAG
>CAMCFL010000303.1 GCA_945873715.1 Akkermansia muciniphila | reverse complement strand
CGACGACGATCTGGTCCCCCGCCGCGCGCGATTGCGCGACGCGTCGGGCGACGTTCTTGATGCGCTCGGTCGTGCCGACCGAGGTTCCACCGTACTTCTGGACGATCAGTGCCATTGCGTTAGCCCAGGGTTTCTGCCGGAAAGGAGGGGTTGGGACAAAGCAAAAGTTTGAAACCCTTTGCCGCCCGGCCGGGGATCAGGTTCAGTTTTGTCCGTGGCAGCCACCCCGGAGAATCAGCCGACCGACGCGACGACGACGAAGTTTCCGCCGCAGGTGGCCTTCATCATCGGCAATGAAGCCTGCGAGCGGTACAGCTTCTACGGGATGAAGGGGATCCTCGCTGGGTACATTACCGGCGAAGTGATGAACGGAGGGTTGGGCCAGACCCGGGACAAGGCGACCGAGTGGATCCACCTGTTCATCATGCTGAACTATTTCACGCCGCTGTTGGGGGCGTGGATTTCCGACAAGCTCCTGGGGCGTTACCGGACGATCCTCTGGATCTCGCTCCTTTACTGTCTGGGACACGGGGTGATGGCGATGGCCGACGTGCTGGACCCGGTGGTGGCGGCATCGGCTCCTCTGGTGGAACTGACCGAGACCGCACGAAAAACCCTGGACGCGTCCAATGCGGTGGCGGCGGAGGGTCGGGCCTGGATGCTCGGATTGGGATTGGTGCTGATTGCGCTGGGGGCCGGCGGCATCAAGCCGTGTGTCTCGGCGTTCATGGGGGACCAGTTCCTCAACGCCCAGTCGCGCCTCTATGAGAAGGCCTATGCGGCGTTCTATTTCTCGATCAATTTCGGTTCATTCTTTTCCTTCCTGACCATCCCTCTGGTGGCCCGGAAGTTTGGCTATTCCTGGGCGTTCGGGATCCCGGGAATCCTGATGGGTCTGGCCACGATCATCTTTTTCCTCGGGCGGAACCGTTATCGCAAGGTGCCGCCGTCGCGGGAAACGCGGTCGGCGGGATTCTTTGCGGTGCTGAAGGAAGCGATCTCGCACCGACGGCCGGGCCTTGGATTCTGGGAGGGTGCAATGTCCGGCGCCCGGTTCTCGCGGGAGGAGGTTTCGGCAGCGGCCTCGGTGGCTCCGGTGTTGTCGGTGTTCGCCCTGATTCCGCCGTTCTGGGCCATGTTCGACCAGCATTCGAGCACCTGGGTCCTGCAAGCCAAGGAGATGATTCCCTTCAAGATGACGATCGGGAAGTGGTCCTACGACCTCGGGGGCGAGGAGATGCAGTCGCTGAATCCTCTGCTGGTCATGATCCTGGTGCCGCTGGTGACTCTGGTGCTGTACCCGGCTTTCGGGCGGATGACGAAGGTGACACCGTTGCGTCGGATTGGGGTGGGAATGTTTGTTGCCGGCTTTTCCTACGTGGTGGTGGCGTGGATCCAGCAGCGGATTGGTGCCGGGGAGAAGTTGAGCGTGCTTTGGCAGTCGATCCCGTACGTGATCCTGACGACGGCCGAGGTGCTGGTGTCCACCACCGGGTTGGAGTTCGCCTACACCCAGGCGGCGAAGAGCATGAAGAGCACGATCATGAGCTTTTGGCTCCTGACGGTGGCGATCGGTAATTTCCTGGTGGCCATGATCACCAAGTATGCCCCGAGTGATGCCTCGGGTTCCTCCTCGGTCACCCCCGGGCGCTTCCTGTTGTATTCGGGCCTGACCTTCGCAGTGGCGGTCGTGTTCGTCTTCGTGGCGAGCGCCTATCGGTACCGCAATACCGATGCCGTGACATCGGATCGCCGGTGAGGCAATTTCCACCGAAATCCCTTTCCATTCCCCCATCAATCCCATCATCAACCGCGGAGGCTGACTGTATCGCGTTAGAGGTTCCGACCAGAATGTTTACGGGCCGATTCCGGCTGAGACCATCCGGCAATGGATCGGCGAACGCCGATTGAACCGGGACTCGCAGGTGTGCCGGGAAGGCGAGGAAGTGTGGCAACCGCTGGGCCAGTTGTCGGAGTTCGCCGACGCGCTGAACGGCGCGGCTGCGGCACCGGTTGGGGCGTCGATTCCCAACCTGCCGCAGGGCGGGGTCTATCAGGCATCGGCCTCCGGGAGCGCGTCCCGCGAGGCGATCCTGTCCCAGACCAAGCCTGCCGGCATCTGCCTGATCGTCTTTGGTGCGCTCATGGCACTCCTGGCGGTGGTGAATGTCATCACCCAGGCGATCTCGGGAGGCCAGACCCAGCAGTTGCCCCCGGAGGCACCGGAGTGGATGAAACAGGCGATGAAGTGGCAAACGGACATGCCAGCGGCGGTACAATACGGGTTGGCAGCCATAAGCGTCCTGATCTTCGCGCTCGTGATCCTGGGTGGCGTGAAGATGCTCCAGTTGCGGGCACGCGGCTTGGTGATGACGGCGGCGGTCCTGGTGATGATTCCCTGCTTCACCAGTTGTTGCTGCTTCCTGGGCCTGCCCTTGGGGATCTGGGTGATCGTGCTGATCAACAGGCCGGAAGTCCGAAATCAGTTCGACCAGGCCTGACCATGCAGGCTTCGCCCAGTCGTCCGGCCCCGCCCGTGATGGGGGCATCGACCCTCTCCTGGCCGGGGCGGAGTCTGCGATGGGGGGTGCTGGCGGTGGTGGGCGTCTTGGGCTTCCTCCTCTGGCGATTTGAGCCGGCAGGGCAGTTTTACTACCCGCGTTGCTGGATGTATGCCGTGACCGGCTTGAAATGCCCGGGCTGCGGCGTGCTCCGGGCGACCCACGCGATGCTCCGCGGCGAATGGGCTTTGGCCTGGATGCTCAATCCGCTTTGGGTCTGCTACCTGCCGGTGATCGCCTGGAGCGGCGGGGCGTGGTTGGCCGGGCTGTTCGGAAGGAGAATTCCTAACCCCCTGCGTCACCCGTGGATCCTGGGAGGATTGGCAGGGCTCGCGGTGGCGTACGGCATCGTCCGGAACCTCCCCGGGTTTGCTTGGCTGGGTTAGCTGGCGGCGGGCGGCTCTCCCACCACGGCAGGTTTTCCCCGGACGATCGCCACCACGCTGGCGTCCGGCCGCAGGATCCGTTGGGCGACGGCACGGATGTCGTCCCCGGTGACGGCGGCGTAGCGCTCGTCGTCGTGATCGCCATGGGCGAAGCCCAGGCCGTAGAGTTCATCCAGGGCGGCGGCCAGCGCCAGATGGCCAAGGTCCTGTCGGGCGATTTTCTTCTGTCCGATCATCTTTGCCTTGGCACGGGTGAGTTCCTCCTCGGAGAGACCTTCGACGCGAAGCAATTCGGCCTGCGCCCGCAGTTCGATCTCCACCCGGTCCACTTCGCCCGGAGCCGTCCCGCAGTAGAAGGCAAAGTAACCCTGGGTGCGCCCGAGGAAGTTGGAGGCACCCACGTAGTAGGCGAGGCCGAGTTCATCGCGGATGCGGAGGAAGAGACGGGATCCCATGTCGCTGCACGCTTCCTGGAGCAGTTCCAGGGCGTAACGATCGGGTGCGTCGAAGGTGGATCCCGGAAAAGCGAGGGCGATCACGGCCTGTTCCTTGTCCCGGGATTCCTCGTGGCGCTCGAGGTGGACGGTGGGTTGGGTTCCCTGCGATCCGGCGACGGTTCCCGGCTGCCACTCCCGGAATGCCTCCTCTACCTCGGCGCGGACCGCTTCGGCATGGATGTCGCCGAAATGGACAGCACCGCGTTGTTCGGGATCGCCAGACGGCGGTGGAACGCCTCGATGTCGGCACGGGTGAAGCGACGCACATTGGCCTCGGATCCGAGGGAATCGAGGCCGTAGCCGTTGTCACCGAACAATCCGCGGCGGACGGCCTTGAAGGCGCATTGAAGCAATTGATCGCGCTGTCCGCGCAGGCTGGCGAGCTGGACCTCGCGCTCGCGCTCGACGGCTTCGGGAGGCCAGGAAGGACGGAGGACGACATCCGTCAACAACTCAAGTCCATGGGCGAAATCACCACTGAGGACCTCGGCGCTGAACCCGAAACTGTGGTTTCCGCCGTAGGGTTCAAGGGAGCCGCCGAGGCTCTCGATCTCGTTGGCCAACTCGGCGGCGCTGCGTCGTTGCGTCCCCTTGATGAGCAGGCGGGACATCATCGAGGTCAGTCCGTTGGTGGCGGTGGTCTCGGAGAGCAGTCCACCGGAAAAGGTGAGGCGGAACTCGACGAAGGGAAGTCGATGATCCTCCTTCACCAGCAATCGGAGCCCGTTCGGGAGATCAAACTTGCGAACGGGGTGGTCGGTGCTGGCGTCGACTTCAGTCTCCGTCCGGGGGGCGGTTCCGTTGGGAAGGAGGGCGCAGACGGTGCGGTTGGATTCGGTAAGGTATTCATTGGCGACCCGACGCAGATCCTCGGGAACGAGACGACGGACGGCGGCCAGGTAGCGTTCGCTGAACTGGAGTTCATGGGCAGCCATCCAGTTGCCTCCCAGATCCTGGGCCTGGCCTTCCATGGATTTGCGGGTGGCCAGGGTGCCGGCGGTGAATTGCTTCACGGCCTTGGCCAGCTCGGCTCCAGAGACGCATTCGGTCTTCATCCGTTCGACCTCGGCCAGGATCTCGTCGCGGGCGGCGGAAAACTTGGCACCATCACAGACGCCGCTGACACCGAAGAGGCCGGCCATCCCGGGCGTGTAAATCCAGGAACTCACGGAATGGACCAGGGCCGTGCGCTCGCGGACCGCCTGATACAACCGGCTGCTGCGCCCGGAACCGAGCAGCGTGGCGAGGACGTCCAGCGCGGCGGTATCGGGATGGCGCAGATCGGGCGTGTGCCAGGCCAGGTGGAAGTGGCCCAGTTCGACGGAGGTCTCCTCGATGACTTCCCGCGGGGCAGCCTGGCGGGGTTCCACCGCGATGGCCGAGGGCGGGACCGAGCGGGCGGTGGTCTTGGCGTAGGCGGTCCTGATCTGCTCCAGGACCTCGGCGGGCCGGATGTCGCCGACGACGACCAGGAAGCAATTGTTGGGGGCGTACTTCT